>DATCAX010000001.1:0-2724 GCA_036512375.1 Candidatus Angelobacter sp.
CGCCCACTTGGAAACATAAAACAGGCCGATGTGGGCGGAGGAGTTGCGGTCAGCAGGTTTGGCGCCTCGGCGGCCAGCGGCATAATAGGCTCCGCCACGCCACTCAGGAGTGAGGCGTTGGTCGAGCGATTCATCGGCGTAGATGCGCAAAAGAATGCTGACATCGAGTTCACCGACTGCGCCTGCGTCATAGGGCTCATAGTCGTTGCTGAGGAAACTGAGATCCGGCAGCAGCAGCGGTGGCACGCGACGGCTGGCAAGATATTCTTTGGGCTCCATGATCTCGCGCGTTGTTTGGGGCATGCGGCCAAGCACGCCGGTATAAGCAAGCTGTTTGCCGCCGGCTACAAGAAGGTCTTTGATGAACTTCATTCCCTGGCGGTACGGAAATGCCAGTTCTTCCTGCAAGAGCAATGGAGCGCTGTCAAAGACCGGGCTGCCGCGGCTTTTGTCCATGGAGGCCTGCATCATGTCGACGACTTGCGGCGTTTTTGCAACGCTGCCGCCTTGAGGCGCCAGAACGTAGTCAAGAAGCACGATCATCGCCTGGCCTTCAAGAACGGCGCTGCGGCAGGTGGATTCTTCGTCATTGCTGATCAGCCCGGCAAGGTCGTCGAGTCCGCGCTTCTCGATTTCTTCGTCGTGCTTGCTCATTTTCTCCAGGTTGAAACTCTGGTCCTGGAGCGCGTGAGTGAGCTCATGCGCCATCACCGGACGCTGCATCTCCGGTTCATTCCAGTCAAGCAGGTTCATGGTGCGCGTTTTTTCGTCGTAATAACCGGCCACCTGCTCAGTAAGAAGCTTGATGAGGAAGCTATGCAGATCGAAGGTGCGCGGCAGCAGTCCAAACTTTTTTTCGACCAGCTCAGAGCGCTCAAAGCGAATGCGGTCAGCGTCATCCTTGAATTTTGTGTCAATATACTTTTCCACCTGCGCGCGGCTCACGATGGTCCGCTTAACCTTTTTCTTGATGGGCAGGCCTGTGTCTTTGCTGGCAAAGCGCAGAATCTCATCCACCGACCGGAAAAGCTCCTTCGCTTCCGCCGGAGTGATCTGATGATCTTTTTGGACTGGCTCAACCGGCTCAACTTCAACGCGGTTGGGCGATGGCGTGCTTTGAGGCTGCGCGGGCTGGCTTACTTGTGGCGAAGGCGGCGCGGTGGCGGGCGGCGTGGGAGTGGCTGCAGGCGGTGGCTGTTGCGCGGTGGCGGGCGGCGTCTGTTGCGTTGATGCAGGCGGCGTTGATGTGTTTTGCGAGAAGCCGTAAGAAAAAGATAGAAGTAGTGCTGCAGGTAACCACGCGATCGAAAGCTTTCTCATTTGGATAAAGTAAACAGCGGCTCCACGTTTATGGTAACAATAAATCGCGCAGTAACGCTTCGACAGGGTCAGAATGCTTTTCCCACAGATAATCGCAGATAATCGCTGGTCTGCTTTGTCTGCGCGAATCTATGTAAATATGGGGCGTAAATCTGCGGCGATTTGTTGTAATAAGAAAAGGGCGACCTCCATTTACTGAAGATCGCCCATTAGTGTGCGAGTTGTTATTCCAGAGCAGGCTCGGCGGCGCGGATGTACTCGATCACTGAATCGCTCCAGCCATCGATGTGCACCCACTTGCCGTAACCGACACCGTTCTGGAAGCTGGCCACGTTGATCACGTAGCCACGCGCCTTCGGGTTCGGTAGAGAGTCGTGCGACTGCTCGTCGGTGATCACGATCAAGCGGTCATACTTCTCGTCGATCTCACCCAGCGCGCGGCCCAGATACGTTCCGCCGTGCGGCTGGCTGGCGTTCATGGCGTCGCGCAAGGCAAAGCCCTGGCGCGCCGGCACGCGGACCAGCTTGTCAGAAAAGGTATAGATGCTCACCTGCTCTGCGATCTCGCGCAGCAACACCGCCAGCCCGTAGGCTGCGTCATTGCGGCGCATCTCCGCACGGCGAGAAAGCGGCGCGTCCATGGAGCCGGAAACGTCCACCAGCAGCACGGTCTTACCAGGCAGCCGAGGCTGACCGTCAAGAGAACGCAGCATTGCCTTCTCCAGTTCCGGCTCCCACTGCGGCGCATAACGCGCAGCAGCGATGAAGCGGAACGGCAATACGCGCTCAGTCTTCATGCGGTAGAGCCCAGTGCGGACCAACTGCTCGTCCACTTTGGCCTCCGCCATGTTGCGCAGGTTACGCAACAGAGCCAATGCGCCGAGCTTGTTCTCGCTGAGCAAACGCTCCCAGGCCTTTCGCTTGTCGGCCCCGGCCGAAAGAGCCACCTCCCAGGTATCGGGCGTGGCCAGTTCACCGGCGACAAGCCGCTTCCACAGCTCAGCCTGCGCGGTATCCACCGGCTTGGCGTGCGAGAGAAAGAGCACGTCACGCAGCTTGACCGGGGACGCGCGGTCATACTTGGCCAGCGCATACTCGTCAAACTTGGTGAAAGCCGCCGCTAGGCCCTTCTTTACCTGTGCAGAGAGAGGCTGCTTGCCCTCGCTCCAGTAGAGCGCCACGAACTCAGAAAGTTCGTCAGCACGCTGGATTACGCGCAGCAGCGTCTCTCCGACCAAGTGCCGATGCGTGGCGAGACGTGCCATCTCACGCACCAGCAACAGCGGCGCATGACGCAGCTTTATCTTCTCGCGGGCCTCCACGGCCAGCGCAGCTACCTTGTCGGCGGCGACCTTGGGTACCAGCTCGCGGATGCGCCCGGCGATCGCCACGCCATCCTCGTAA
>DATCAX010000002.1:0-7919 GCA_036512375.1 Candidatus Angelobacter sp.
CATCGGCTTCCACAACAATCCTTCGATGGCGCTCATAGACGCTTTTATTAGCCCGATATCCCAGTTGACTTTCCTTGAGGTCCACTGAGCCGAACATGCCCGTTGACTCCCAAAATTTGAACTCCGGTCTGACTTGAGAGATTTCTTTTTTAAGCTCTGCTACAAGCTCCTTCGCGCGCTGATCTGCCACCTGCATTAAGCGGTCGGCAGTAGACTTCGCTTTCAGCCAAACGCTCGGGTCCAGGTTCTTACCAGGCCCGGCTAACACGCGCTTTACTGCCGTGATCGCTTCATCGACAGTGTGCACATCCGCGACATCTGCAGCGGCCTGAGTGGCCTGAAACAGAGCGCGTTTTTGAACATCAACTAAGAATGAAACCAGCGACTGGAGATCTCCCTCATCCGCGACTTCAAGCGCGTCAATATATCGAGGTCGGTCATCGCGAGTCACAACTACTGGAAACCACCCGGCTTTAATGAAAGCAGCGCTCGCGAGTGCCCTCGCTACCCTACCATTGCCATCTTGATATGGATGAATTTGTGCAAATCTATGATGAAGCCAAGCTGCTTGTATTTCAACCGGTACTCCTGTACGAGCGTGTTCTGCGTGCATCTGCAAAAGCCGCTCCATCTCTGAATCGACCTGTTCTGGAGGGCCGTATTGATGGATCGTGCCATCGGGACGTTTGGGGTTATTCGCTCGTTCTTTATAACGTCCTTTCGAAAGGCGCGCTTCAAACAATTTTCCAAATTGATCCATCACAACTGTAGTTTCTTGATGCTGCAGTAACGCACCGTGCAACTCATGAATGTAGCCTTTAGTGAGCCCCCGATCACCCCGGACGAATTGGAAAAGACCTTCGAGTACCTGAAAATGGTCTTGAATGATGGCAGCAATCAGTTCCGGAGGTTTTTGATTGGGTTCAGTAGGAATGAGATCTGAGCGAATGCCGCGCTCAATCAATGTTTGCGTTATGCCGCGGTCAATATCGTAAACACCTTCGATCTGTCCCGTTTCGATGGACCACTCCCGAGCTAGACGCTGGCTGAAGTTGACTAAGGCGCCGCTTTGTTCCAGATCGGTGCGCTGGTCCTTCCAGAATTGCAGCAGTGGGCCGAGTTCCCCATCCGTGAGAGAACTCCAGTCTTGCGGCAAGTCGGTGATTGGCTCCCAGACATGGACCATCGAATCCTTTTTACCAGATCAGCGGCTAAAGCCGGGTTCTTTTTCACGTTGATGGCACGGCTAAAGCCCGTGCCCCGATACAAACCGGTTTCGCGGAGAGTTCCTGTCACCCGGTCACTGTGCGATCACCAAATCACCCGATTTCCCTCAACCTCCCAGTTTCTCAAAGAACCGGATAATGCTCTCAATCCCGCGATAGAAATTCGGGATGTGGAACTTCTCGTTCGGAGCGTGGAGGTTGTCGTCGGGCAGGCCAAAGCCCATCATCACGCTGGGGATTTTGAGCACGTCCTGGAAGTCTGTCACGATGGGAATCGAGCCGCCGGAGCGGATAAAGACCGTATCCTTCTTAAAGACCTCATGCAGTGCCTGGGTGGCGGCCTTAATGAAAGGATTGTTGGTGCCCACTACGCAGGCCGGGCCTTTGCTGAAGACTTTGATATTGGTTTCAATTCCCTTGGGCGTTAGCTTCTTTACGAACTTGGTGTACTTCTTAAGGATGTCGTCGGGATCCTGATTCGGAACCAGCCGCATGGAGACCTTGGCGAAGGCGCGGGCAGGGATCACTGTCTTGGCTCCGGGAGCGGTAAAGCCGCCGGGCATGCCATGGACTTCAAGCGTCGGGCGCGCCCATGTGCGATAGAGAACCGAGTAGCCCGGCTCGCCAGTAAGAACTTTTGAGCCGACTTCGGTCTTGCGATAGTGCTCTTCATTGAAGGGCAGGCGCTTCCAGGTCTTGAGTTCATCTTTGCTCGGGGCCTTCATGCCCTTGTAGAAGCCCGGGATCAGGATCTTGCCTTTAGAGTCTTTCAGCTTGCTGATGATCTCGATCAGCGCAAAGAAAGGATTGGGCGCGGCGCCGCCGTACATGCCCGAATGAAGGTCGGTCTTGGCGCCCACGGCTTCGATTTCCGTATAAACCAAGCCGCGCAGCCCGACGCACAGCGTTGGAAGGTTCGGCGCGAATAGTTCCGTGTCACACACCAGCGCGAAGTCGGCTTTCAGCTTGGCCTTTTGCGCTCGCACGTACGCCGCAATCGACTCGCCGCCAACTTCCTCTTCACCCTCAATGATGAACTTCACATTGATCGGCAGCTTGCCATTGTTGCCGCGCATGAGCGCTTCCACGGCCTTAATCTCCATCCAGAGCTGGCCTTTGTCATCCACAGCGCCGCGTGCGTATATGTTCTGGTTGCGCTCGGTGGGTTCGAAGGGCGGCGTGAGCCATTCATTCAGCGGATCAGGCGGCTGCACGTCATAGTGCGCGTAACAGAGCACCGTAGGCTTGCCCGGCGCGTGCAGCCAGTCACCGTAAACCAGCGGATGGTTCTTGGTGGGGATGACGTCAACATTTTCCAGGCCGATGCGGCGCATCTCGTCGGCCACGAACATGGCGGCGCGGCGAACATCTTCTTTGTGCTCCGGCGCGGTGCTCACGCTGGGAATGCGGAGAAGGTCTTTCAATTCGCTTAGAAATTTCTGCTGGTGCTCTTTGGCGTAACTGACTGCGGATGAGGCCATAGGGTCCTCCAGGACGGATGAATGAACCGTTCAGTATATCGCGTGGGAGGGGTTTCTATTCCAAGCCGGCAGATTGGCGGGCGCGGAACTCTTGCACTCGTTGCTGCATTTGCTTTTCCAGCCCTTCCGGAACTGGCTCGGATCGAAATGCCTGGCGCAAGATTTCGTGCATGACTTCGAGTTCACACCACTCAGGATGATCGCGTCGGATTTTTTGCTTTCTGATCTGGCGGTCAAATTCGCTGATTTCCAGACTAAGCATGATTTTCTGCTCCCCGGTCATGAAAGACTGCACGAGGAAAGCGCCATCTCTGTCACGATTGCTATTGATCGCCATAGGCAGAATGTTAGCACCGCACACTCTATAATAGGTGTGTGAGCTCTGATTTTACTCTTCGCAAAATGGCCGAAGCCGATTTTCCCACGCGCTGGGGGCATTTCCGCATCATGGGCTTTGAGGGCCAGTTTGGCCACGGTTCCTCAACGTCGGGCCTTGCAACAAGCGATCGTCGCAAGGAAGAAGCGGTTGCGCTGGTGATGGGCGATATTCACGCGGCTCCGCCGCTGGTTCGCATCCACTCACAATGTCTAACCGGCGATGTGTTTGGTTCTTTGCGCTGCGACTGTCGCCAGCAATTGGAAATGGCCTTGTCAATGATCGCGCAGGCCGGCGCGGGTGTGTTGCTTTATGAAATGCAGGAAGGCCGCGGCATCGGACTTATGGCGAAGCTCCAGGCTTACGGTTTGCAAGATCAAGGGCTCGACACGGTTCAGGCCAATGAGGAACTTGGCTTCAAGGCTGATCATCGCGAGTTCCAGCTTCCCGCTGAGGTATTGAAGGCGCTGCCGCTGAAGCAGGTGAAACTGCTCTCCAACAATCCGCAGAAAGTTTCCGCGCTGGAGTCTGCCGGAATTGAAGTGGTGGAGCGCGTACCGTGCGAGGTGGAAGCGCACGCCGCATCAGAGCGATATCTGAATACCAAGAAGGAAAAGCTGGGACATCTGTTCTCTGATCGCTAACTAAAACCTTTGAAACACAGAGGAACAGAGGACGCAGAGGGAAGACCAGCAGATATCCAATTTGCTTTTCCCCAGAAGAGTGTCGCCTTCCAAAGCCCTGCAGTATTCCTCCGCTTCCCTCCTTTTCTCTGTGTTTCAAGGTTTTTGCAAAAGCCGCATCAATTCTTTCCGCTTCGCCGACGGCAAATCCATCAATGCCGATTTCACCAGCGCCCGATAAACCTCGCTTGCACCGGGCACGCGCTTTAACTCCTTCAAGTGACGGAGCACGGTGTTGCGATCGCCGCGCTTGATCGGCCCGCTGAAAGCTGCTGCTGCGCCGCGCTCATGGTAGTTCTTCAAAGTTTGCCGCAGGATGGGTGCCATCACACGGCGGGTCTGGCTGGCGGTGAGGCCTGCGCCGCGGCCAACACGTTCGGCCGTCACCAGCGTGGCTACGATCAAGGGGGACGAAAATGATCCCAGCGCGTGATAGAGCGGCTTGGCTGATTTCTTGATAGAAAAGACCTCCGCTCCCAGATCATGAACAATCCTGCGCGCCATCGCCACCGCCCGACTGTCGCCTTCAACCGCGAAGGGAACCTCGTCTATGCGGGGCATTGCGCCCGGCACAAACGTCATCATGGGGTGCAGAGAAGCGGTGTGTGCGCCTTTGCGTTTTAGAGGCGACAGGACATCGCTGCTTAGGGCGCCGCTGGAATGAAACACAATCTTGCCCTTCCATCCTGGCTTGCGCGCGAGTAGTTTTGCAGTTTCAGCCAACACGTCGTCAGTGTGGCAGATCCATACGATGTCTGAGTGGGGCCCGGCATCGCTCAGTGACTGAGTGCGTGCTTCCAGCAGTCTCGCCAGCATGGCAGCCCGCCGTCGCGAAGAGGCAGTCTCGCGCGCAGCGACGAAGTCAATCCCATAGCCAGCAGCCTTGAGCGCCGGGCCCAGCGCCTGGGCGAGATTGCCTGCGCCGATCAGGGTGATGGTCGCTTTGTCTGCGCGTCTACGTGACATTTGACGAGAGGATAGCAGAACCGGCCTTGCTCTTGTCCCGAACGGTGAGGGACCCATATCACTTCTATCAATGACAGTGAACACAAAATCTACCTCGGTGAAAGACGTCGGTTTCATTTCCAGCGCATGCTCGGCAGTGAGACGTCCATTGCTTTTTCGCATCCGTAGGGATCCCCCGCTGCGCTCGGGACCGGGAAGCATTTATATTGGAACCCATGCCTATGCCCCGCAAAGAGCCCAGGAGCCTGGTTCGGGTAGTCTCGACGAAAACGGTGTTTCGCGGCGCGGTTTTCACCGTCGCCACGGACGAGGTGGAAGAGCCGGGCAACATCCGCGTGCGGCGAGACGTGATCCGCCACTCCGGTTCCATCGTGGTTCTGCCACTCGATGATTCCGGGCGCACTCCGCTTGTGCTGCTGGAGCGTCAATATCGCTATGCGGCCGGCATGCGCATGTGGGAACTGCCCGCCGGACGCGTTGATCCGGGCGAAAAGCCTCTCGCCGCCGCGAAGCGCGAGCTGATCGAAGAGACCGGTTATAGGGCATCGCGCTGGCAGAAGGCGCTGTTCTTTTACGTCAGCCCCGGATTTCTGGATGAGAGCATGACCGTCTACCTGGCTAGCGGATTGAAAAAAGGCATTGCGCAGCCGGAAGAGGATGAACGCATCGCAGTGCGATTTTTTCCACTGCCACAAGCCGTTCGCATGGCGACTTCGGGCAAAATTGTTGATGCCAAGACCATTGCATCTCTGCTTTGGCTGGAAAAAAAGCTGCGTCGAAACTAATAAACGGCGTTCATTTTCCCATTTCACTTTATAAGAAGTTCCACATCTACCGGCTGCGGTGTAGGATGTCTTGTTGACGCTAACCCATTGCTTCCTTGAGTACATACATCAAGTTGACATCACCTTGTGATGAGGGCAGAATAAGCGCAAAGCCAAAGTACGGGTATAAGACGCAGGGTTCCGGGAGAAGGTAAAGCTCCGGTGTTTTGCGTCCCTTCCCAAACAGAGTGGCAAGCCCAAGAGAAGAAAAACTGGTCCTCGGGACTACAGATCAACGTGCCCCCAGGGACAGCCCGGAGTAAGGAACGTGTCTCGAATTAAAGGTAAAGTGAAATGGTTCAATAACGCAAAGGGCTTCGGCTTTATCGGCCGGGATGACGGCCCTGATGTGTTCGTCCACTATAGTGCCATCCAGTCGGAGGGATACAAGAGCCTCCAGGAGGGCGATGATGTTGAATTTGAAATCGTTCAGGGACAGAAAGGCCCTCAAGCAGAAAGCGTGACCAAGCAAGCTACAACGCAATCTGCCTGATCGATCGTCCCAGCTTTGAACTGATTCGAAAGGCCCGGTCGACCCCACTACCGGGTCTTTCTTTTTGTCTATCACTCCGCTCCAGAGCTCCGCGGAGCGTCGGTTCGCCACGGTCATTTTTGCTCGACGTGCAAGCCCCCTTCCCCTGCGTAAAACTCTCCCGGTTTTCAATCGCTCCCCCTCGAACTGCGAAAGATCGTCGGTTCGGCTCAGTCATTTCTACCGCCGCCATAACTTCCTCCGCCGTCTTCGTGCCCCGACAATGACTCCTTAGTACTAAATGCGGATCACTTAACCCGGTCCATTTTGAGTTACAAGCCTTTTTTTGTGGAAGCAGAGTAGATGCGTCCCTAAACTCCCAGTTTCGCTGCCGTTAGATGCGTTGGCTTCACCCCAAAAAAGATAAAGAGAGAGACCACAAAATTGTCGAAATATATCCGTCTGTTTACCGTCATGCTGCTGCTGGTTGGGACGTCTTTTGCTGGTGTAGCGGTTCAATCTCCATCGAGCATCAGTGTCAGTTCGCCTGTGCACTTTGTTGCGACGGCAACTTCCTCTCAGCCGATTACAGCAATGCGCATTTACGTTGACGGCGTAAGCGTGTACGCGACCAACAGCGCCAGCCTGGATACATCCGTGGCTATCGCTGCGGGCCAGCACAACGCTGTGGTTCAGGCCTGGGATTCGACCGGCGCCGTGTTTAAGAACACCATCCTGCTGACCGTTGGGAGCTCGACTTCTCCTTCGCCCACCCCGACTCCTGCTCCCTCGCCTACCCCCGCTCCTTCAGGTGCCACCGTGAAGAGTGACAT
Organism: Candidatus Angelobacter sp.; assembly: GCA_036512375.1. Lineage (GTDB taxonomy): Bacteria > Acidobacteriota > Terriglobia > Terriglobales > Acidobacteriaceae > Angelobacter. The sequence continues at coordinate 6,862 of DATCAX010000002.1, forward strand.
TGACCAGATGCCTGGCTGGGAAAACTGTACGGTCTGTGCTGGTGCCGGCGCTGCTGGCCCCTCGGCCGTTTATTCCATGACCCAGAACATGCTCTCTCCGGCTCTCGACTCCAAGTCAGCCCGGTTCAATCTCGCCGGCAGCACTCCATACTCTGACGCGCTTTGGTGGAAGCAGCTTGGCGGCAACAATGCCATCAAAAATTTTACCTACGACCTGAATTTCTACATCACCGATCCCGCAGCGCCGCAAGCATTGGAGTTTGACGTTAACCAGTCCAATAACGCTTACAAATTCATTTTTGGCACGCAATGCAATATCAAAGATGGCGCTCAATGGGACGTATGGGGCAACGCTTCAGGCAACTGGCTCCATACCGGCATTCCCTGTACTGCGCCCGCGGCCTACACCTGGCACCATCTCACATGGCAGCTTCAGCGCACCGCCACGCAGGTCATTTATGTTTCATTGACCTATGACGGCGTTACTCATTATGTGAATCGCACCTATCCGGCCCGCGCTAATAACGTAAGCGAAATCAATGTGGCCTTCCAGATGGACGGTAACAACACGCAGACTGCCTTCTCCGCTTGGCTGGACAAAGTGTCGCTCACTTACTGGTAAGTTTTCCCGCAGCAACACTCTCCCGGGACCAACCTGTCCCGGGTTTTTTATTTCGCGGCGGCATTCTCACGGTTCGACGTGAGATTTACCCTCACCCAATACTCCGGCTTCGGAGGAGGCGTGAATGCCGCTTTCGCCATCTTGGGACGCAGGCACGTGTCGCTGGCAGTTTCCGGTACCACCATCATCTGCTGCACCGCCCCGCTCTTGCTCATCTGCAGGATCAGCAGCGTTGGCGAAGGACCGCTGGCTCCGGCGCTGCAATCTTTCACGACGCGCATATAGCGGCTGGAAAATTCCTGGGCGATCACGCTGTCATACTTCTGGCCTTCCGGCGTGGCCACGTTGGCATTCACGGCTTTGTACGCTTCAATAATCCTGCGGAAGGGAACTGCGGAATCCCTGGCCCACGTTTTCACCTTTTCAAAATACTCTT
>DATCAX010000003.1:0-4663 GCA_036512375.1 Candidatus Angelobacter sp.
GTGAGACATCAATAGCAATGTCCCCGAAGCGGACTCCTGGGGAGTTTAAGCTCCTTTTGCCGATCGCTCTACACTGGCCGACTTTTGGTTACCTATCGACTCAGATGGCCGAGAAGCCGCCGTCGACAGCCAACTCCACTCCATTCACGTAGCTCGAATCGTCTGAAGCAAGAAACAGCGCGACCGTCGCAATTTCCTTTTAGATTTTCCTCCGTTCCTAGAAAGGGACTAGTCACCGGCCCATTAGAGAAAACAGCCAGATTTTAAGCGCCTCCCGCAGACACCAGTGCCCATTGTGAGCCTATTCGTCGAGAAAAAGGCCGGAAACGGGCCTTTTCGCACGGAATCAGAGAACAATTCTCTGGGCTGTAGACTGACTGGCGGAGAGGGAGGGATTTGAACCCCCGATACCCGTTAAGGTATGTCCGCTTTCGAGGCGGATCGTTTCAACCACTCACGCACCTCTCCGCGCCGTGAAAATTCGTGGTCTGAGAACCATTTTATCAGGAGCAGGGAGCGGCGGCGATGTGCTTACTGGTGCCGTAGAGCTTCCATGGGGTCCACTTTCATTGCCCGGCGCGCCGGAACGTAGCAGGCCAGCATTGCGAGGGCGCCGAGTAAGGCTGCGACAGAGATAAAGGTGAGCGGGTCAGTAGAACTTACGCCGTAGAGCATGGTTCGCAAAGATGAAAGCCGGATGGGACTACGCCGACAATGGTTCGGCCCACGTCGTCAAGAATCAATCGTTGGCCGATGATGTCCGGTCGAGAACCAAATTTGCGCTTCCACAAGCCTTCCGTGATCATGGCAGTCGGATTGGCGCCCAGGTCATCTTCTTCCTGACTGAACGCACGGCCCATCATCGGATTTACGCCGAGGATTTCAAAAAAACCTGCGGAAATCATTTCACCATGCAAGCGTTCTGGTTCACCGTTGCCAGAAAGATTGAATCCGACGGAGCGGTAAGCTGCCATGCCCGCAAACGTGGTATTCATCCGCCGCCAGTCTTTAAAGTTCGGATAGGAGATGGAACCATTTTTGAAATTGGGGATCTCCTGAAACATCGACACGAGCTGATCGGGGTTGCGGAAGGGGCAGCGGATTGAGCAGAACTCCATTCACTACCGAGAAGATTGCAGTATTAGCTCCGATTCCGAGCGCCAGCGTAAGAATCGCAATGAGGGAAAATGCCGGTGACTTTAATAGAACGCGTGCTCCGTACCGCAGATCTTGAGGCAAGGACGTAAATAGATTGGCGGACATAAGAGTTTTGACTAAGAGAACTGTTACAGGTTAGCAGGCAGTTTGTTCTCTTTTACGGCGAAAAAATTCCTGCAGAACCTCCGAGCATTTTGCCGCGAGCACACCGGGCGTGACTTCCATCCGATGATTCAGGCCGGGATGGTTAATAATCTGGAGAGTGGAGCCAGCAGCGCCAGCCTTCGGATCGGCAGCGCCGTACACCAGTCGCGCAATGCGAGCGTGGATCAGCGCACCAGCGCACATTGCACAAGGCTCGATGGTTGCGACCAACATACAGCCGACCAGGCGATGATTACCTAGTCGCGCGGCGGCCATGCGCAGGGCAACGATCTCAGCGTGGGCGGTGGGATCGTTATCAAGGAGATTGCGATTGTGACCGCGGGCAATGATTGCGCCATCTTTGATTACTAAGGCGCCAACAGGCACTTCTCCGGCGGCCGCAGCCAGCCTGGCCTGCTCCAGCGCCAGTTCCATCCAGGCAGCATCCTCTCCCGATTGCATTTCTTCTGAGTTTTTGTGTGTCTCTGCCATAAAACCGCTACCGCATTGGTTGTATGAAAAATTTAACACGGACAGCAACTCTGCTTATGTTTTTTTTCGAGTCAACCCCAGAGGGTTTACTAGTCTCTAATCAATACATCGGCGTCCTTACCTCAGCGGACGTTGGCGGGAAAACTCGCATCAAGCCCCGACGGGCACAGATAACGAAGGAGCAACGACATGAACAAGAAATTTATTTTGGCGCTGATGCTGACCACAGGGATGGCATTCGCGCAGACAGGCGCTGGCTCGACACCTGACCAGCAGCCAAGCCAGCCATCGACAACCAGTCCATCCACCTCTCCCTCCACGACCGATCAGACGCCCGCCACGGCTACCAGCACGAGCGACCAGTCTTCTTCTATGAAGGGCTGCCTGAAACAGTCCGGTGGGAACTGGGTGCTCGCAGCCGACAACGGCCAGAGCGTCAATCTGCAAGGTGACAGCTCCATACTGAAGCCTCATGATGGACACCAGGTTCAGATCCAGGGATCGCGCGCCAGTGATGGCTCATTGCAGGTTACTTCAGTCAACATGATTTCTGATTCCTGCACCAGCAACCAGGCCGCCAGCGCAATTCCAGCAACCGGTGCTGCCGCAGCCGATTCAACCGCTTCTGCCAGCAGCGCAGCTGCTCCGGCAACAACCACTGACCAGAGCGCCGCTCCTTCAACGATGGCCAGCAGCAATCCGCCAGTCGCTTCGGGAAGCAGCCAGACTCCGACCACGGACACGAATAACGCCAATGCTCCGGCAGCAACCACCAGCACCAGCCCAGCCGGCGCAGCTACTGAGAGCGCCAGCGCTCCGGTAAATCCTCCGGCGCAAACGCCCAGCACCACTGACCAGAATGCAACCGCTGCCAGTGCAGCCCCGGCAGCTACTACGGCTCCCGCTGACCAGAGCGCTACAGCTTCCGCAGCTCCCAGCAGCGCCGCCGCTTCTGACCAAACCGCAGTTGCCTCCAGCACTGCGACTGCTCCCGCCAGCACCTCTGCCGGAACTGACCAGAACGCTGCTTCCACCGACAAGACTGCCACCGCGGCCGATAACGCTCCGGCGGCTGACCAGACTGCCGATGCGGGCCAGAAACTGCCCCAGACCGCTTCTCCGCTGCCGCTCCTCGGCCTGCTGGGATTCGGTTCTTTGGCTGCCGGCCTCCTTGGTCGCAAAAAGAAATAGCAACCGCTTCATCTACAAAACAAGAGCTGCCCGTATGCAATGCATGCGGGCAGTTTTGTTTTGCGCAAAGTTTGTGAAAACTGGCACGTCGGTCTAGGATTTATGTGGGCAAGTTTAGCTACGGTGGAGGCGGTCCAATGTTGAATCCAGTTGAAGGCGTTAAGTTTGATATCTGCTGCGCGGCGCGGGCTTTGTACCGTGCGGGGATGAGCGCAGGGATAGCGGGACACCTGAGCGTGGTCATCGGCGAGAACAAAATGCTGATGAACCGATTTGGACCGTCTTTCGGGACACTGCGGCCGGCGGACATCTGCACATTCGACTTCAACGGCAAGGTTCTGGAGCACGATCCTTCAGTGGATCCGTACGTGAATGACACGATTGCGCTGCATGCGGTGATCCATCGCTTCAACCCGCAGATTGCTGCACTGGCTCATACGCATCCACCGGCCGCAGTGAGTTGGGGAACTTTTCGCAAGGTTCCTGACATTTACGACCAGGAAAGCTGCATTATTGCCGGCGACGTAGGCATTGTGGAAGAAGACTACACCGGCACCGCGGCCAGCGAAGATCGGGTGCGCCCGTTTGCCGACGCCGTCGCAAAATATCCGGTGGTAATTCTTCCGAACCATGGAGCAATAACCTCCGGACCAAACATTCAGGTTGCGCTCACGCGCATGCTGCTTCTGGAAGGGATGTGCGCCCGCAACATTTCTGTTGCTATGGCCGCGCAAGCGACAGGGCTCAAGCCCATTCCCATCAAGATGGAACACGCGCTAACAGCGAAAAAGGAAATTGCCGCCATGCCGGGAATTCCTGCCGTGTGGAAAGACACACTGGAGAAGCTGCAAAAGAGCGATCCTGAGCTGTTCGAATCTCGGCCGCGGACGGCGGCAGCGGCGGACTGAGGTTATTTTTCCGCGGGTTGCTGTTGCGTCATGCAGTGGATTGCCCCTAGTCCCCATATGAAATCTCCGCAGTGGATGCCCACAATTTCGCGATCAGGAAACAGGTCGCCAAGAATATTGAGCGCGACGCGGTCATTGGGATCGTTGAAAGTCGGCACCAGCACCAGGCTATTGGCGATATAAAAGTTGGCGTAGCTGGCGGGCAGGCGTTGCCCGCGGAAGATAACAGGGCGGGGAAGCGGCAGTTCGACAATCTGCAGCTTCCGGCCTTGAAGATCGGTGGCGGCACGCAGGCGGCGCAGGTTTTCCTGCAGCGGTTCGTAGTTTGCGTCACTCTTGTTGGGTTCCACCGCGGTAAGCACTGAATTGGCAGCCACGAAGCGAGAAATGTCATCGACATGGCCGTGCGTATCATCGCCCTTGATGCCGCAACCCAGCCAGATTACTTTTTCAACTCCCAGATAATCGGCGAACATCCGCTCCAGGTCGCGCTGCGAAAGCGAGGGGTTGCGCTGCTGTACCTTGCTGAGATGGCATTCTTCCGTGGTCAGCATGAGCCCATGGCCATTTACGTCAATGCTGCCGCCTTCCAGAACCACGTGATGCGGCTTGCGCTTGCGTTCGATGAGCGGCGTAAATTGCTGGAGCTTGAGTTTTTTCCCGATGCGATCGGGAAGCTGGTTGTCATGCTTCCAGTCGGAATACTTGGCCCAGGCGTTGAATCGCCAGTTGGTGAGCGCGACGTTTTTCTGGTTTCTGATGAAGATCGG
>DATCAX010000004.1:0-4774 GCA_036512375.1 Candidatus Angelobacter sp.
CCCTTTAGGAAAGAAGAAAAGTTTGTCTTTCGCGCGCCCGTACAAACAGATTCCGCTCCCGTCCCGCAACCGCGCTAACGCGGGCTTGTCATCTGCCTGCTTCGCCACTAAACTCCCCGAAGCACTGCTCCAACAGAGTTCCCTTGGCGCCCAACCCACAAGGCGACGCTTTTCCGCTGACCCGCCACTCCGTGGTGGCAGCGGCGCAAGGCCCTGATCCTGCGGAGCGCAGCGAAGTAAAGACTGCTGCTTTTCGCAGTTATCTTTTATCTTTTATCTTTGCTTAACCAGTTCGTCTGATAGCAGGCGCGCCTTTACGGCCAGAGTGTGAGCGCGCGCCAGATCGTTTTCCGTAGTGGCGGTGCGGCTCTGCTTGATGAATTCCCTGATCTGCGCCCGCATCCCTTCTTCCTCTTTCGATAGCTGACGCGTGATTCCGTTCACGTTTGCTTCCGCGCCCTGGAGAAGCTGGTCAGTCGAAGTCTGGCTGTGGGCGGCATCGGCGGGCGTTGGTCCGGGCGAAATCTGGCCGGTGGAAGGTGGTGTAGGCTCTGCTTTCTCTGCCGGTATCACTTTCTTTGGTGGGGTGTTTTTTGCTACCTCGCTGCCCGGCTTATCGTCGCCTGCCGGTACGGCAGGTTTTTTCGCTGCCGTGTGGCGGCCATGCTTGGGCTTGGCTGTCGCCGCTTTCTTCGGTTCTTCCGCAGGCGTGGGCGAGGGAGTGGCTGCTGGCACAAGCGGCTGATCGGGTGCTTGTGCTGCGGGCTCGGGTGTTGGCTGCGGGGCGGCCGTAGTCGGCGGCTGCTGCTGCGGCATCACCAGCACCGGCTTTTTATGCTCGCAGCCTGAACAAATCACTACAAGCAATAAAAGACCAATGACCGCCGGTTTTAGACGAAGTGGTTTCATGCTTTGCTGACTGAATCCTCTTTTGCCACGGCTGGCGCTTCGCCGTTGGCGACCTCCGTAAGCGGGAACCGCAGGTAGAACGTGGTCCCATGATCGATGATCGAAGTAAACTCCACCGATCCATGGTGCAACTGCACCACGCGATACGCCATGGCCAAACCGATTCCGCTTCCGCCAGTCTTCGTAGTGAAGTATAAATTAAAAATTTTGTCGCGGATATTTTCCGGGATGCCAGCTCCCTGATCACGAACACTGATCAGTGCGCCATCGCCATCGCGTTTAACGGTCAGGCGTAGCGTGCCGCCTTCCGGCATGGCCTGCACACCGTTGAGTACGATGTTCAAGAGCGCCTGCTTGACCAGATCGCCGTCAATGCGCACCGGCAGGGGGCCCTGCGCCGCTTCGCGCTCAATCAACACATTATGTTTTTCCGCTGCTGGAGAAGCCAGGTTCACCACATCTTCCACCATCTTGCGCAGATCCATGTCATGGAGCCGCAGCTCCACTGGGCGCGTAAAGTCGACCAGCGTTTGTACTACTCGGTCCAGCCGTTGGATCTCGCTGCTGATTACGTCCACATGGCGGCGCGTGTCAGGATCGATCTCTTTCATTTTCTGCCGCAGCACTTCCAGGTGGACCACAATGGCATTGAGAGGATTCTTTACTTCATGGGCGACGCCCGAAGTAAGCCTGCCAATGGCGGAGAGCCGGCGTGAAAGCTCTATCTCATCCTCAATGCGATGGACTGATTCGGCATCGCGCAATGTCAGTAGCGCCCCAATGCGCTCGCCGTGTTCCTCAATGAAATCCACAGAAACCTGGATGTGCCGGCCCTGGGCATCTTCAATCTCTTCCTGGCCCACGGCCTCGCGCGAAGCGAACGCGTCCAGGATCTTCCGTCCAAGAATCGATTCACGCGAGAAGATTTCCTGCGGCTGGCGTCCCAGCATTTCTCCCCGCGGTTTTCCGATAAAGCGCTCCGCCGAAGCGCTCACCAGCACCGCGTTTGAATCGCTCGTAAACAGCATCACGCCGTCCTGCAGGTTGGCCATCATCTGGTCCAGGTTTTCCTTCAGGGCGGAGAAAACCTCTTTCACGTCACGCATCTGCCGGCCCAGGCGCTCAATCTTGGTGGAGACTGTGCCGTATTCATCGGAACGTTTCTGCGGGGTCGCTACCAGGTCAGCCTTGCCGGAACTGATCAAATCAAGCCGACGGCTGATGGCAGCCAACGGGCGCAAGGCAAGATTGGAAAGACCCGCAGCCAGAATCATGCTAAGCAAGATTGCCGTGCCGGAAAAAACCAGCGCGCGACGGACAAGCGGCTGAATCTCCTGCTTGAGGAATGCCGTATAAACGCCGACACGAACTTCACCAAATGGTTTGCCGGTGGCGGTGTGGATCAAAGGCAAGCGCACGTCAAAGGCCCGAGCAGGGCCATAAATTAGTTTAAGTTGCTGGCGAATGCCACTCTGGAGCATGGTGCTGAAATCCTCACGCGCCGGTACAATGGTGCCTTGCAGCGCCGGATTTGTATGTAAAAGCGCCAGACCATCAGCATCGACAATGCTCACATCAAGAATGTTAGGTGAATCACCGGTCACTGATTCCAGCAGGGCCGTGATGCTAGGATCGGATTGCAGCAAATCCTGCACCGCCTCTTCTAACTGTATGGGATCGTTCAGGTCGACCTTGGTACTGCTGAGGTCCACGCCTAAGGCTGGTTTTGAAACCGCGAAGACGTGCAGCTTGATAACGTCGGCTACCTGGTAAATCTCATGGATTCGCTGGTGGACGACCTCAGAGATGTAAACCGTCGCGAGCGTAGCCACGATCGCCACCACCATTGCGGTGATAGCGACCACCAGCTTGGTTTTCAGGCGCAAGGCAGGCATGAGTCACTTTTAGAGCTCGAAGTTGCTACGTTCCTTTGCCATCTTCAGTTATCGTCACAGCAATTGCAAAAGTTTTTAGTTAGCGGCCTCGCTGGCCAGGGCTGAGGCGCTGCCATATTCCTTCAGTTTATTGTGCAAGGTCTTCAGGCTGATTCCCAGAACGTCTGCGGCGCGCGTCTTGTTATTGTTGTTGGCCGCAAGCGTTTTCAGGATCAGCATTTTTTCTGCCTCGCCCACCGTGGTTCCCACTTCCAGTCGTATGCCCTCACCGTCGCTGGCCGGTACCCTGACGCCCATGTTGCCAAAATTCGGCGGCAGATGGCGCTGCTCCACCAGGGGACCGTCACACACGATAACGCCTCTCTCCATGGTGTTACGCAGTTCGCGCACGTTGCCCGGCCAGTTATGGTTCTGGAACATTTGCAGCACGTTGTCAGCTACGCCCGCAACTTTTCGCCCGTGCTTTGTATTCATGTCGGCAAGCAGAGCGTCTACCAGCTGCGGAATGTCCTCTTTGTGGTCCCGCAACGGCGGCAGGTGGATGTTAAAAACGTTCAGCCGATAATAAAGATCGCTGCGTAGCTCACCCTTGGCTACGGCGTCCTCCGGCACTTTGTTGGTGGCGGCCAGCACCCGCACATCGACTGGCGTTTCTACCTTGCTGCCCAGGCGGCGTAGCTTGCGGTCTTCCAGAACACGCAGCAGCTTGGCTTGCGTGGCCGCAGGCATTTCGCCGATTTCATCCAGGAGCAGAGTGCCTTCCTCGGCCAGTTCAAAGCATCCGGCACGGCGCTCCATGGCGCCGGTAAATGCGCCTTTTTCATGCCCGAAAATCTCGCTTTCGATCAGTGTTTCAGGTATCGCCGAGCAGTTAATGGCCACAAAGGGCTTGTTCTTGCGCGGACTCAGATCGTGAATCGTGCGCGCCACCATTTCTTTGCCCGTGCCGCTCTCTCCGGTGATCAGGACAGAGGCCGTGCTCGGCGCTACCATCTCCACCAGATGGAAAACTTCCTGCATGGGGCGGGACGAACCCACCATCTGGCCAAAGAGTCCGGTATCGCGCAGCTTTCTTTTGGTGACTTCCAACTCCACTGAGGTGCCGCGCTGGCGGGAGGCATTTTGCAGAATCTGCTTAAGCCGCGCCGGATCCACCGGTTTCTGAATAAAGTCATATGCGCCGGCTTTCATGGCGTCGACGGCGACATCAATGCTGCCCTGGGCCGTAAGCAAAATCACGGCAATCTGTTGTGGCTGGTCAGAGAGACGCTGCAATAATTCCATGCCGTCCATGCGAGGCATTCTGAAATCGGTCACAACGATGCCGGGCGACCATGTGGCTACTTTTTCCAGCCCTTCCAGCCCGTCTTTGGCTGTGTCGGTTCGGTAGCCCCATGCAGAGATAAGCTCGGCCAATCCTGAGCGTTCATTTTCCTCGTCTTCCACAATCAGGACTTTTTCTTGTGTGCTCAAACCGTTCCCCTTGTTTAAGAGATTATCACCGGGCCGAAATCCATAGGAGCAACTCTGGCTTAGATGACGAACCGTGTAAAAAAGTCTATCAGCATCTAACTGATTGAATGGAATGAATTTAAATTCAAAGTAGACGCTTTTTCTATACCCTGCATCTGAATTTATGACAGGAACCCAAGGTTGCACACCCTAGATTTTCACACTCAACACCATAAAGAGAAAGGAAGAGAATTCAACATGAGGATGTTTTGGATTGTCGCAATGACTGCGGGATTATTGACGATGAGTGCACCCGCCCAGACGGCGCCGGCCGGGTCGGCTTCAGGCGGTGCTTCGGTTACTCCGGGTCAGGCCGGCGCCGGAGCCAACGCCAGCCAGAGCAGTCAGACTCCAGGTGCTTCAACCAGCGTAGATGGGTCGGCGAACGCTAAAGCCCCTCAATCAAACGAGAACAAGGGGACAGATAAAGGGTCAGCAGGCTCTGCCGTTGCGGGCGG
>DATCAX010000005.1:0-2869 GCA_036512375.1 Candidatus Angelobacter sp.
AAAGGCGCGATCCTTGCGCACCCAGGCGGCTTTGAACAACAGGCGGAGAAGGAGCTGGGAGCGGCTCATGCATCGCCTCGCAAGACGACAGCGGGATCAAACTGCATGGCCTTGTGCACCGCGCCGGCGCTGCCCGCAAACGTAACAATGATGGCCGCACAGAGAACAATAGCCAGCACCACTGGATGAACCACAATGGCGGAGCCAAAGATGCTTTGGCCAATACGCTGAGCGAGGAACGCGCCTGCAAGAAAGCCGATCAGACCGCCAGTGAGCGCCAGCAATCCCGCTTCAGTGAGAAACAGGGAAGCGACAGCGGAGTTTCCCGCGCCCAGAGACTTCATCAATCCCACTTCCTGCCGACGTTCAAGAATGGTTGCTGCCATGGCGGCGGAAACTGCCAGAGCCGCAGCGAGAAGAGCGGCAAGAGTGAGCAGCAGCATGAGTCCGGAAACGCGAGAAAGCACCTTGCCTTGGTTTTGTTCTACCTGGCGGATCTGCTCCACGCGCACATTAGGAAGGACTTCACGTAACTGGTAGGCGATGGAGTTGGCGTAGGGCGAACAGTACCAGCGATCGCGAACTGCCGGAGACATGTTGGCAGGGTCTTTGCGGGCGAAGGCATCTTCCGGCTTGGTCAGGGCACTGACGGTCACGCGGCGAACGGCGTTGGGCTGGCCAAGAATTGCCTGAACGATATGCAATGGGGCAACAATGGCCTGGTCTTCTGAGCCGCCGGTGTTCAGGATTCCGCTGATGCGCAGCTTGCGGCCACCGATTTCAATTTGATCGCCGACGGCGAGCCCGGCCTGCTGAGCCAGTTTGCTGCCGGCAAGCACGTCCGGCGGAAGCTGCTCGGGAAAGGCGGCATAATCCTGCGGCCACTCGCCTTCCACCTTCCACCAGGGATTCACAGTGCGAACGCCCGTAGAGAATTGTTCATTGCCGTAATGAAGTGGCTGAGCGAAGTAGGTTCCGATCAACTCAGCGTTGACCTGACCATGGTGCGTCTGGATCTTCTGGGGATCGGAGAGAAAAGGCGCGTAGCCTTTTATGTTGTGTCCCCAGAAGATTCCTTTCATCTTAATGAGGTCCTGCTCGTTGATAAAAGCGCCTTCGCTGGCGGGCTTGAGGTTGACGCCGCCGATGTTTACGTCGAGAGTGTCTTCAATGGGCGTGATCACCAGATTCGCGCCGAGACTGCGCAGTTCCTGGTTGATTTTGTCGCCGATGTCAGTCCCCACGGCAATCATGGCCGTGGCAATGCTCATGCCCAGTGCGATGGCGAGTAGGGCTACCGTCTTGCGCCGCTTTTGCCTCCGGAATGATTCAAACAACAATCGCAGGAACATCATTTTGAGAATTGCCCAGTCTGCTGGGCCAGGTCAGTAATGGAGATCACAACAGAATCCCCGTCCTGAGCCGATTGCAAGGGAATGGGATTGCAGCCGCCGGGCTGTCCCACGCTTTGCGGGTTAACGGGTGCAGCACAGTTCTTGCAGATGATCCCGGTTGTGCCTTTGTAAAAGCCGATGCCTCCACATATCTGGCAGGCGTCAAAGACGGAGGCAACTTTGTTATCGGGTTTGCGATATAGCAGAAAACGGACGCGGGTGCCATTCACGTTGGCGGCATAGCGCTGCAATTCGCCCTGCGGCAGGTCTTTCGTCGAAATCACGGCTTTGCCGTTGGTGAAAGTGATCTCGGTGGCTTGCGTAAGCGGCGGCGGGCCTTCCGCGTAAATGACCTCAGCGGTAATCGTCGTGATAAAAACAAATGCGGTAATGCAGACCAGCACGGCCCAGAGGCGCTCGCGTTTGGCTGTCCACTGCTGCTTGCGTTCTTCTGCTTTGGTTGCGACCTGGTTGGTAGTGATGGCGGCGGCAACCGGTTTGCGCCGACGATATTCCAGCAGGACCATCAGCGCCACCAGAGCCAGCATGGTGACAGGGAAGAAGTAGTCGTTGCGGGCGATGGGACCGATAAGCGCCATCTCACGTTTGCTCGACGGCAGAACGCCGGATTCCGAAAGCTCGTGGAGGCCTGAGATTATAAGCTGGGCCGCGACAAAAAACAGGATCACCGTCGTCACTTTGAAGAACTTGCGCAGGTCGATGCGCACGCTGCCTTTGACGAACATCACGCCGAAAACCACGGCCAGGGCTACTCCAAGTAGAGTGCCCAGAAAACTCATGAGCTCAGTTGAGTTGAGAGACACGCCGGCGAGGATGGCCACGGTCTCAATGCCTTCGCGGAAAACCATGAGGAAGACGAAAGTAAAGAGGCCCCATTGTGAGCCGGTACCGGCCAGCGAACCAACTTTGCTCTCAATCTCACCTTTGAGCTTGCGCGCGGTGCGCATCATGAAAATGACCATGCTGATGACAAAAACAGCGGCCACCAGCATCACCCAGCCTTCAACTTTGTCCTGATTGATGGGCGCATAGGAAAGAGCGACCGCGCCGGCAATGCTTCCAATTAGTGCGGCGACCAGAGCAAAATAGACGGTGCGGCGCAGGTCAGGGCGGCCTATCTTGGACAGGTAAACCAGCGTGATGCCCACGATTAACGCGGCCTCGACGCCTTCACGCAATGTCACCACCAGGGCGGAGAACATAAGATCAAGATTTGATTATGAAAATGAAATTCAATTTCATTTTCAATTAGAAATTGTACCGAGCAGGGCGGAGGAGAGTCAACAAATTGAAAATATAGGACCAAAGCGGGAAAGGGAGGAGTTTGCAAGGGATTGTGCCAAAAGCGGTCCGGGGGATGATTTCTTTTGGTGATTACGACTGCCTGATTACGATCGCAATTGGGACCGGGGAGGGAGTCTTACCATCAAGACGTCCACTTTCGATTTTTTAGT
>DATCAX010000006.1:0-6431 GCA_036512375.1 Candidatus Angelobacter sp.
GAGGCGCAGTTGAGCAAAACCAGACTGCTGACCGCGGACAACCAATCGCAGCAGCGCCGGCAGGAATCCCTCCAGACACTTGTGGGCCAACATCTGGCGATCCTTCAGAAAGCTATAAATCTCCGCCAATCCAAGGGCTTCTCCGCTGCCCAGTTAGCCGTTGCTGCTGGTGAGGGCAAGCGCGTGCAAGACCAGGTTCGCGTGGCAATAGCTGAAATGGTCGCGTCAGAATATGGCCTGCTGGCGGAACGTGACGTCCGCGCCCAGCGAAGTGTGGGCCTCGCCAAGTCCGTGATCGTCATGGGTTCCAGCCTTGCCTTCTCGATGGTGCTGGTAGCGCTCTTTCTGATTGGACGAGATATTACCGGCGTCCGCCGCGCGCGCACTGAATTGATGGAAAGCAATAATCAACTTGAGCAACGGGTACGGGAACGAACTAATGAGTTGATTCTGGTGAATGAAAACTTGAGCGAAAGCCGCGAACGGTTGTCGCTCGCTCTCGACGTGGCAAAACTGGGCACCTGGGACCTCTATTTCCCCGAAAATCGCATGGAATGTTCTTCTCGCGCAATGGCCGCCCTGGGACAGTGTCCTGATGCCAAACTAAGTTTCGACCAATGCGTGGAACTCCTGCATGTAGACGACCGGGAAAAAATCCGACGTGCCACTGAAGAATCGTGGGAAACAAACCGCGATTTTGATCTTGAACTGCGCACAACCTGGGGTGATGGCAGCTTGCACTGGCTGGCCATGCGTGGCCGCACGTATCGCGACGAATCCGGCAACCCTCTTCGCCTGAGCGGCGTGATGCAGGAAATAACCCAGCAAAAGAAGATGGAAGAAACCCAGTTGCGCAGCCAGAAGATGGAATCCCTGGGTACACTCGCCGGCGGAATTGCCCACGAGTTCAACAATATTATCCTCGCGATTGGCGGAAATGCCGCCTTGGCGTCTGACGATCTCCCACCTGATCACCCGGCGCAGTCGAGTCTTAGCGAAATCAAGAAGAGCGGCAGCCGCGCTAGCGATCTGGTCCGGCATATCCTTTCGTACAGTCGGCCACAGGACTCAAAACGGGAAATGCTGCCGCTGGAGCCGTTGTTGCAGGAGGCGGTCAAGCTGGTGCGGTCTACTATCCCAGCCACAATTGAGGTCCGCACTGAAATCGCAGCAGGCTTACCCTTGGCCTCCATCAATCCCAGCCAGATGCTCCAGATCCTGATCAATCTGGCCACCAACGCGGCGTACGCCATCGGGCAGCGTGCGGGAAAGATTGACCTCCGGCTGCAAGAAACTAAAGTCGATCATGAGGACTCAACCGCTCGCAGGATTCAGCCGGGACGTTATCTGGTTCTGCAAGTAGAAGACGATGGCTGCGGCATGGACCTTCCTACCCAGTTGCGCGCCTTTGACCCTTTCTTCACCACCAAGCCAGTGGGACAGGGAACGGGGCTGGGACTCTCCGTTGCCGACGGCATCATCCGCAACCATGGAGGCACTATCACGCTCCATAGCGAGCCCGGCAAAGGTTCCGTTTTCCAGGTTTACCTGCCGGTTCCCGTCAGGGCTGCAAATCCGGAGGTCTCTTTTTCTCCACTTGCCGCTCAAGCCAATAACCGCCATGTTCTCTATGTCGACGATGAAGAAGCGCTCGTCACCCTCATCACCCGCAGGCTCACGCGCATGGGTTATAAAGTTACAGGTTTAACTGACCCTGAAGCCGCGCTTTGTCAGTTTTCTGCCGCGCCGGAAAGCTTTGACGCGGTTGTCACTGATCTGGCCATGCCGCGCTTTTCCGGGCTCGAACTCTCGCGCCAGGTGTTGGCCCTGCGCCCGGATATCCCAGTGGTAATCATTTCAGGATATGTGCAGCCCCAGGACGAGGCAATGGCGCGAACCATCGGCGTCCGGCAAGTCCTCCTCAAACCCAGCACCACTGAGGACCTGAGCAATGCTCTTGATTCCTTGCTCCGGAATTGGAGCCCCGCAACCATCTGATTGTTTCCTTCTCCGCTTTTGCAGAAATCTCTCCGGGTCTGTTCGGGCCGGTGGTCCCGAACCGCTACCCTTCGTCACAATATTTTGCAATCTCGTCCACTGGGGTTTACCCTTCTCGCGCAAGCTCTCAAGGAAATTCTCCTATGGTCAAGAGAACCGCTGTCGCGCTTGTTTTCATGATTCTGGCAGCCACGCTCCGCGCCCAGACTGCTGACCCGCAGTTGCTCACGGAGATCAACAAGATCAAGGCCATTGACAATCACTCGCATCCGCCAAAGCTGGTGGCCGCGGGCGAAAAAGATGACGATTTCGACGCGCTTCCCTGCGACCCTCTGGAGCCAAGCGATCCAACCACCGTCACCCGTCCGGAGAACCCGCAATATATCGCTGCCTGGAAGGCGCTCTACAACTATCCTTACAACGACCGCAACCCGGAGCATGTGAAGGAACTGCTTCAGACCAAGCAGAAGGTCATGCAGGAGCAGGGTGATAACTTTCCCAACTGGGTTCTCGACCACCTAGGCATTGAAACCGAACTGGCCAACCGCGTGGCCCTGGGACGCGGGCTGGAACCGCCACGTTTCCGCTGGGTCCCCTTTGACGACGCGTTGATGTTTCCGCTGAAGAACTCCCTGCTGGCCAGTGAAACGCCTGACCGTAAATTTTTCTTTCAGCGCGAGTCAATGTTGTTGCGCCGCTACATGAAAGAGATAAACCGTGATGTGCCGCCGGCAACGCTTCAGGAATACACCACTAGAGTTGTAACGCCCGTGCTTGAAATGCAGAAACAAAACGGCGCTGTGGCCATAAAGTTTGAAGCGGCTTACCTGCGCTCGCTGGATTTCGGACCAGCCGAGCCCATGGAACTGGTCCAGCAGACGTATGCGCACTTCGTCAAAGGCGATGTTCCCATCCCGCACGATTACACTCGACTGCAGAATTTCCTTTTCCGATACATTGCCCGCGAGGCCGGCCGCCTTGGTCTGCCTGTCCACATTCACACTGGCGGCGGCTGCGGCAGCTATTTCATGCTGATGGGCTCGAACCCCGCGCTGCTTGAATCGGTGCTGAATGACCCTTCACTGCGCAAGACCAATTTCGTCCTGCTGCATGGCGGTGCCGGCCCATTTACGAAGTACGTCGATTATTTGCTGATGAAACCCAACGTTTATGCTGACTTTTCCGAACAGACCTGGCTCATCTCCACCCGCAGGTTGAGTGACACAATCCGCGATCTGCTGGAGTGGTATCCAGAAAAAGTCATGTTCGGATCGGACCTCTATCCCAACACACCGGAAATCAACTGGGAAGAAATTGGCTGGCAAACCACCCAGTCCGCGCGCGAAGCCCTGGCCATTGCTTTGACTGGAATGATGCAGGATGGCGAAATCTCCCGCGAAAAAGCATTGGAACTCGCCCACATGGCGCTGCATGACAATGCAGCTAGGCTGTATGGATGGACGAAAGATACGACCCCGTCCGTCTCAAAATAAGACACCCTCATACCTCCGATTTTTAATATGTTTTCGCTAACTTACCCCTTGACTTGGACTCAGGACGCTGCAAAACTCAGCATGTTCATCGGGCCGTTCCCTCGATGGTCCTGTTTTTATATAAAGAAGTCCGCAGTTTTATAACAACTTGTCTCTTTAGGTGTAGCTGTGAACACGGCGTGAGCCGTGTGGGCCGAACCCGATGGGTAGGGATTCACTCTGGGATTTCCATTGAGTCACTGTGACATTTGCTGTGCTCTGGCCGGATTCCTGGGCGTGAATGCAGGAAAGGGGGCACTCTCAAATGGACTTCCAGGACAAGATTCTCAAGTGTGTGGACTGCGGCGCCGACTTCGTTTTCACCGCTGGTGAACAACTCTTCTTCCACGATAAACAATTCAAGAACGAACCCAAACGCTGCAAGAACTGCAAGGGTAAACGCGCCCAGGCACTGGGATTGCCGCAGAATGGCGGCAACTATCAAAGAGTGGAAACCAAGGCCGTCTGTTCCGGATGCCAACGGGAAACCACGGTGCCGTTCAAGCCTACGCAAGGACGTCCAGTGTTTTGCCGGGAGTGCTTCCAGCAGCGCAAGACGACCTCCGCTACAGCCTAACCAATTTTCTCCAGAAGGAGGGCTCTTGAACGCAAGGGCCGGAGTGTGTTTCCAAGACTGTTCCTAGGCAGGCTTTTTGGCCGCCTGTGCAGCCTTCGGCTTGGCGCCTGCCTTGGCAGCTTTTTCCTGTCTCTGGTCCTCATGCTGGATCAACAGCACTTCAATCCGGCGCAGGAGATCGTCCGTGTTCATAGGCTTTACCAGCATGGAGTTCGCGCCCTGTGTCTTCCAGTCGCCCCCGAGCAGGGGATAGGCCGTAAGAATTGCCACCGCCGGGTTATATTCCGTCTTCTTGGCGGCGCGAATCACGTCATAGCCGGCCTTATCGTGCTCCATTTTCATGTCGGTGATGACCATGTGGTAGGTATTGGCTTTCAGCTTGGAGATGGCTTCCTTGGCTGAAATCGCTGTTTCCACCTCAAAATGGTGTATTTCCAGAATCGTCTTGAGCGTCAGCAGTATGGCCAGTTCGTCGTCAACTAAAAGGATACGGCGTTTCATGTGAACTCCAGGGGGATTCTTGAAATCGCTATTCTCGCGCTAACTTGTTTCTCGCGGTAACTTAGGATGCAGGCAGCAACTCTGTTGGTTGTGAGCTACTGCACGGGTAAATGCTTCGGAAGTCCCATTATAATACCCTCCGTGCCTGGTTTCTTTGTCCAAAGTTTTGGGTGCCGCGCCACCCAGGCGGATGGCGCCGTCTTAGAGCGCCAGCTGGCCGCCCAGGGCCTGCCACAGGCTCATTCCGCCCTGGAAGCCGACCTGATAGTCCTTAATACTTGCACCGTGACCGCTGCCGCTGACCAGGACGCGCGCGCCTCGATACGCCGAATCCATCGCGAAAACCCCGCAGCAAAGATCATGGTCACAGGCTGTTATGCCCAGCGGGCGCCGCAGGAGATTGCCGGAATTCCGGGCGTGAGTTGGGTCGTGGGAAATTCACATAAGCATCGCGTGGCGGAAATCGCTGCCGATAACGCATCCGGCCCGCAAGTGCAAACTCAAAAAACTTATCATGATGGGCGAATCGCGCAGCCGCAGGATTTTGTTTCTCTGGAAACTGTAGCTCTATCCGCGCCGGCGTTCACTCTGGTAGGCGATATCTTTGCTCACACTGAACTGATCGCCGCTCCGGTCTTCGCCGGTGACGGCATCGCCGAAAAGACCCGCCCCAACTTAAAGGTGCAGGATGGATGCGACAATCGCTGTTCGTTCTGCATCATTCCCAGCGTCCGCGGCCAGAGCCGCTCGATGAAGCTCGACCGCATGATTGAAGAGGCCAATGCGCTCGTTTCGACCGGCTATCGCGAGATCGTTCTCAGCGGAATCAACCTGGGCCGCTGGGGTCGCGACTTCCAGCCGCAACAAAGGTTTGAACAGCTGGTCCGCGCCCTTCTGGAGAATACTGAAATAGAAAAAATCCGAATCAGTTCCGTCGAACCCATGGACTGGAGCGATGACCTAATCGCGCTGGTCGCCGGATCATCGCGAATCGCCAAACACGCGCATGTGCCTCTACAGTCCGGCAGTGACCGCATTCTGCGCCGAATGCATCGCAAGTACCGCCCATGGCATTACGCTGAGAAAATCAGAAAGATCCATGAAGCCATGCCAGAAGCTGCGATCGGCGCCGATGTAATGGTCGGCTTCCCTGGTGAGACAGATGAACTGTTTGAGGAAAGCCGCAGCTTCATTGAGCAATTGCCATTCACTTATCTCCATGTGTTCACATATTCATCGCGACCGGGCACGCCCTCGGCGGCCATGCTGGATCAGGTGCCCGTCAACGTGGCGCGCGAACGGAATCGCGTGCTGCGTGAACTGGCGGGGGAAAAGAATCTGGCGTTCCGTGAGGGCTTTGTTGGACGCAACATGGAAGTAATCACGCTCCAGAATTCTGGTGACGGATGGATAGAGGCGCTGAGTGATAATTTCTTAAAAATCAGAGTGGCCGGAACGCACGAAGCAAACAAGATTTTAAAAGTGGGTGTAACGGGGCTAAACCTAAACAATGAAGAACTGGTGGCCGTGGCGCAAGAAGGAATCGTTGCTCATGCTCTTTAGCGGTTATGTGCCATGGTCTGATATCAATCTGGAGAGTAAGACTCCATGCGTTGCGCCGACAGGATCGCCGTCGAGGTGCGGGGTTCATCCCGCCTGCCAACATGCTATAATTTTGAAGTCTTGCCACGTGTGTGTGGCGCCCCCAGCAATTCCACTAAAAGCGTGAGTTTGCCGGGAGGTTCAGGAGGATCGCATAGATAAACGCTTTATTAAGATGAATGAGCGCATCCGTGCCCGCGAAATACGCGTGATCGGAGCGG
>DATCAX010000007.1:0-2839 GCA_036512375.1 Candidatus Angelobacter sp.
ATTTCGATTACTACGTCCTTCACCGCTGGCAGCTCTTCCTTGACGGCGATGCCGTCTTCATAGGTCAGCGGTTTGCGCGTGCGCTCTTCCGGAGACAGCCGGCCAAAGCTGATACGAGGCTCAAATTTCAGAACGAACAAATTGTCAATGCCAAACTCATTCAGAGAATCTTGTATGTTTTTTTCTACGCCCAGCAGGATCGACGCGACCAGGATCGCCACCATGGTCCCAATCACCACACCCAGCACGGTGAGAAACGAACGGATCTTATGGGTGCGGATCGTCTCCAGCGCCATCTTGATGTCTTCCAGCACCATGTTGGAGTGGGTCATGGCTATGCCTCAAACCTCAGTGCTTCAATGGGATTCAGTTTGGACGCTTTGTACGCGGGATAGACGCCGAAAAAGACTCCGACGGAGGTAGAAACAAGCACGCCGATGATGACCCAGCGTATCGGCAGGTCCATGGGGAAAGGAGTCAGGTGGCCGACAATAAATGAGATAACAATTGCCACCAGCACGCCGATCACACCGCCAATTGTGGCCATCACAGCGGATTCAACCAGAAATTGCAGCAGCACATCGCTTCGCGTGGCACCCAGAGATTTCCGCACGCCGATTTCGCGCGTTCTCTCAGTGACGCTGGCCAGCATAATGTTCATGATCACAATGCCGCCAATCACCAGGAAAATAAAAACTATAAAGATTGAGCCGCTGGTCAGCGAGCCGGTCAGGCTGTTGTAAAGCTCCATGATCGCCGAGGGCTCAATCACGCCGAAAGTGTCATTCTGTTTTGCGGGAATGTGTCGGCGCGCGCGCATCAACATGCGGGCTTCTTCTTCGGCAGGTTGCATCAGATCGGCAGAGAGGGCCTTCACCTTCATGTTCATGCTGATATTGCTGCCATACACTTTGCGCCACGTCTGGATCGGGAGATAGACAAAACTGTCTTGCGACTGGCCAAAAGCGCTCCCCATCTCCTTGGCTACGGCAATCACTTCATAGGCTTCTCCATCGACATAAATGGACTTGCCCAGCGGGTCAACTCCGGCAAAAAATCGCTTGGCAACGTCATTGCCGATCATGGTCACATTGGATCGGTGCACGTCATCAGCTTCAGTGAAATAGCGGCCAATCACGGGCTCTTCTGTATCGATATTGCCCATGTTCGAGGTAACGCCGCGTACATCGATGTCTTCTATCGACTCCGTTTTGTACTTCACCTTGCCATTCCGTTCTACCTCTACACCCACGGAATCGGCAAATCTCATATTGTCGCGGACGTACTCGTAGTCTTCCCAGTTAATGTTTTTATTGCTGCGCGAGAGTTTCACGTACTGTTCAGCGCTGGTAATTAGGGGAAAGCGATTGACCAGAAAAACGTTGGAACCAAAGTTGGCTACTTTATCCGCCACATATTTATTGGCGCCTTGCACCATGGAAACCACGATGATCAAAGTGGAGACTGAGAGGATAACGCCCAGAAGAGTTAAAAACGACCGCAGCTTGTGCGACCGCAGGGTCTCCAGAGCGATCATGATAGGTTCTTTCAGTGAAACACCACGGCGCGCCGACCTGTCCACGCCTTGCTCGGCGATGGCGGTCCCTTGCAATGAAACGCTCTCCTGGGGTGCGCCTGGGATCTGCATATTGGTACGAAAATGTCCTGGTAAAGTTTAACCTGTCCCTATATACAAGACGAAAAATCTGGCAATTGGTTCCGTTTACAGAAAAAATAGCTCTTCACTTGGACGCCGCCCAGCACCTTTGGTTTGACGATTTCATCGCTGTCAGCGAGAATAGAAGAGTACGACTGTGGGCCTGTGGCGCAGCTGGGAGCGCGCTTCCATGGCATGGAAGAGGTCGTCGGTTCGATCCCGACCAGGTCCACCATCTAAACCTTTCTGAAATCAATCACTTCCAGAGTATTTCCGATCTTTTGAATCAGGCTCCAAGCTTCGTCAAGCCAACAGCAAAGCAGCGTTTCGGCCCTTTGCCCGCCAGCCTGTACATACCCTGCTGCGCAATGCTAAATGGCAGAGCCTGATCGTGAGGGCCTTAGGGTTCTGCTCCGTTATCTTCAGTCTTCCGGACGAGTTCCATTTACCGGGTTCCACATTGTTACGCACAGCCTTTCATACTGTAACGATTCTTCGTTCATTCTCACTATATGGTTCATTGGAAGCAGTTCCAACTCGAACACCACCACGCGGACCTGAGAGATGTTCCGAGAAAGGTGCAGATACGGGGCAGATTGCAAATACACGACAGAATGGCATAGACGGTGGACATTGCGAAAATAGCGTTTACGTTTGTGACGAGCCTACGCCTAATCAATGCCCCGATTGAGTTCGATCCTGACCGTAGCACCAAATGAATATTCCCGAGCGGCATACTTCCAAAGAGATTGCCGACGAATGAAAATCCGTCGCAAGCGAAGGCGCCATCAATCGCCTTCGCCGAACGTCTTGCGGTCGACAAATGCCCTGAGCCTGCGCGAGCGAGAAGGGTGGCGCAGCTTCCGCAGCGCCTTTACCTCAATCTGGCGGATGCGTTCGCGCGTTACCTGGAAATTCTGTCCCACTTCTTCCAAGGTGTGCTCAGACCCATCTTCTAGGCCAAATCGCATCTTAATGATGCGTTCTTCACGCGGATTTAGCGTGCGCAGAACGCTGGCGGTCTGTTCTTTCAAATTCACGCGGATCATGGCATCAGCAGGAGAAACGCCAGTAGTGTCCTGAATGAAATCGCCCAGGCGCGAGTCTTCTTCTTCACCTACCCGGCTTTCAAGTGAGATTGGCTGTTGCGCGATCTTCAGAACCTTGCGGACGCTCGATACC
>DATCAX010000008.1:0-5866 GCA_036512375.1 Candidatus Angelobacter sp.
CGTAAGGAAGCACATTGGCGTCAGCAAAGCGCAGAACCATAGTGCCCACGGTCTGGGAGAGAGCGCGCCCATAGACGAAATCTTTATCGGCAAACTTGGTGAACCAGTAGAAGTCGTCGTAAATCGAGTGGTAGATGCCGCCGTCGTCCTCTCCGCCAAAGCCGACGTTGAGCGAAGCGACGCCGAGATGATCGATGAAGGCCGTGTAGTCACTGCCGGAGCCGAGCGCGCCGATGCGAAGATCGGGACGGGCGCGCGCGTCTTTGCGATCTTCCGGGCGGCCCATCGTTAGACGAGCAGCCTGGTTGCGCTTCCAGACGGAAATATTCTTTTCCGGATCATTGATGTCACGAGCCACGGTGTTGACGAACTTCTCCAGTGAGTGTGAGCCTTCCGCGCTAAGAAAACCGCGGCCATTGCCATCCGTGTTGATATACAGGGCGGCGTGCTGCTTGAGTTCATCGCCATGGTACTCTGCCCACTCCGTGGAGCCGAGCAGCATGGGCTCTTCGCCGTCCCAGGCGCAATAGACGATGGTGCGTTTGGGCTTCCAACCCTGTTTGAGCAATTCGCCCAGAGCGCGTGCTTCTTCCAGCAGAGCGATCTGGCCGGAGATGGGATCTTCCGCGCCGTTCACCCAGCCATCATGGTGATTGCCGCGCACGATCCATTGGTCGGGCGATTCTGAGCCCGGAATTTTAAAGATCACGTCATAGACCGGCTTGATGTCCCAGTTGAAAGCAACTTTCAGGTGCACTTTCGCGGGACCAGGGCCGACATGATAAGTGAGAGGGAGCGCGCCGCGAAAACTTTCCGGGGCCACAGGGCCTTTCAGTGCGGCCAGAAGAGGCTTGGCGTCGCCATAAGAAATCGGCAGCGTGGGAATTTTTGTGAGAGTGGTAATGTCTTTCAGCGCCAGCCGCTTCACATCGCCTTTGGAGCCAACGCCGGGCGTGGTGGGATCACCGGGGTAAGTGGGCATGTCCATGACGCTGCCGCGCTGGACGCCGTTTTCATTGCGCATGGGGCCGTCAGGGAAAACATCGTCTTGAAAGTAGCCGTCGTCGCGAGGATCGGAATAAATGATGCAGCCGATAGCGCCGTGCTCAGCGGCGACCTTAGGCTTAATGCCGCGCCATGAATTACCGTAGCGCGCAATCACGACGGCGCCTTTGACAGAGATGCCGAGACGATCGAGTTCTTCATAGTCGCGAGGCAGCCCGTAATTGACGTAGACGAGCTTGCCGGTCACGTCACCGTCAATTGAATAGGCGTTATAGCTGGGGAGTTGCTCGCTTTGCTGGTTCGATGTCGGATCGCCGGAAACCGGCGGCTCCTGCAACTTGGCAGCGTAATGTGTTGGCTCAGTCAGTTCGAGCACGCGCTCTTTGGGCGTGGGAAAGAGGACGTCAAAGGTTTCAATCTGGGCGTCGAGTCCCCAGGACTTGAATTGGGAAAGAATCCACTCAGCGTTCTGCTTGTCATAGGGCGAGCCAACGTGGTGAGGGCGCGCGCTGAGCCGCTGCATGTAGTCGCGCAGATTTTTGGGGTCGGGGATGGCGCGAAACTTGTTTTCCCAGTCGCGCTCGGTGTGCGACGTAGCGGCAATAAAACCGAAAAGAGTATCGTCGTCAGAGTTGGCGGCAGAAAGTGGCATCAGGGCGATCAGGCAGATCAGTAAAGTGAACAGAACTCGGCGCATGCGGAGACTCCTATGAATGAGAACGGAAATTGTATATGACAGGGCAAGGACAGACATCACAGCACGAATGGCAAGGGCTTTCGCGCACAGATTTGCGCGGATGAACGCTGATCATCTTGCAATAGAGGTTATTCGTAAAGGCTCGCTACATCGATGCGGCTTACACCCTGGAATAATCCGGCCGCCAGTCCGCGATGGCTTTCTTGATGTCGGAGCGGCTGAGTTTTTCGTCGAGTGCGCGCTGGGCGAGGGAGGGTAGTTCAGCGTCCGAGGCAAAACGGAGTCCGACGAGTTGAGAATCAGTCAATTCAGGGATGCGAGAGCGCAAAGGCTCCGGCAGAATAGATGCAAGACGAAAACGCTCTTCCAGGCGAATCACGCGGTCCTGGAGATGAGTGGCGTAGCTGCGGGTGCGTCCAGCGAGGACGAACATGGTCACGGAGAGAAGCAGGAACCATGCGCCCCCCATTCCGGGATGCCGAAACAAAAGATAACCGACCACAAATATGTTGATCAGCAGGACGGGAAGCACAAAAAAGTGAAAAGACGGATCGAACTTTGCGTGGTTCGAGAATGACTGCGTTGTATTGGCCATGGTTCTCCTGTGGTGCCATTGAAGTGTACCGGAGTAGATGATGTGCCTGACAAAGAGATTCCAAATTTATGCCAGGCCAGTTCGGGATAGAAGCCGGGTAAAATAAGTGGCTCGCATTCAGAAACGCCATTTCCTGTAAACCATGCCAGACAAATACATCGGAGCGATCGATCAGGGAACCACGAGCACGCGCTTCCTTGTGTTTGACGGTGCCGGCAAAGTGGTAGCCTGCGCGCAAAAAGAGCACCGGCAGATTTATCCGCAGCCGGGATGGGTGGAACATGATGCGGAAGAAATATGGGACCGCACACAGGAAGTCATGGCCCAGGCGATGGACGAGGCAGGGCTGAAGGCCAGCGATCTGGCGGCAATCGGAATCACCAATCAGCGCGAGACTACGGTGCTTTGGAACAAGAAGACCGGCAAACCGCTGGGCAATGCCATTGTGTGGCAAGACACGCGCGTCGCGGATGAGGTGGGCAAGCTTGCCAAAGAACCAGGCAACACGTTTTTTCGCAGCCGAACGGGATTGCCGCTCTCCACGTACTTCAGCGCGCTTAAGCTGCGCTGGCTGCTGGAAAACATTCCTGGGGCGCGACGCCAGGCCGAAGCAGGCGAGGTGCTGTTCGGTAACATTGATTCGTTCCTGCTATGGAAGCTGACGGGCGGTGGAGTCGCCTTACAGAACACCGGCGTGCATGCAACCGACGTGACCAACGCGAGCCGCACGCAGTTGATGAACCTGAAAACACTGCAATGGGATGAGGAGCTGTTGCAAGCGTTTTCCATCCCGCGCCAGATTCTGCCGGAGATACGATCAAGCAGCGAAGTATATGGCCATGTTGCGCAGGGACCGCTGAGCGGCGTGGCGGTGGCGGGAATCCTGGGCGATCAGCAGGCAGCTCTGGTAGGACAGACGTGCTTCAAAAGTGGCGAAGCCAAGAATACCTACGGCACCGGATGCTTCCTGCTGATGAATACAGGCGAGAGGCCGACGGAATCGAAACACGGACTGCTTACGACCGTGGCTTATAAGTTGGGAGACCAGCCCGCGCGATATGCGCTGGAAGGCAGTGTCGCAATCGGAGGAGCGCTGGTACAGTGGCTGCGCGACAATCTGGGATTGATCAAGACCAGCGCTGAAGTCGAACAACTGGCACTGACGGTGGAAGACAACGGCGGCGTGTATATGGTCCCGGCATTTTCCGGGCTCTACGCTCCATACTGGAAAGAAAATGCGAGAGGCGTAATTGTGGGGCTGACACGCTATGCCAACAAAGGCCATCTGGCGCGGGCGGTGCTGGAAGCGGTGGCGTTCCAGACGCGTGAAGTGGTGGAAGCGATGGAGCAGGATTCTGGAATACGGCTGGAAGAATTGCGCGTTGACGGTGGCATGGTGAGTAATGACCTGTTGATGCAGTTTCAGGCTGACATTCTGGACCGGCCGGTGGTGTTGCCCTCGACCAGGGAAACCACGAGCCTGGGCGCGGCCTATGCTGCCGGGCTGGCAGTGGGATTTTTCAGCGGTCTGGATGCGTTGTGCGGTCATTGGTCGGCGGAAAAGACGTGGAAGCCGGCGCTGGGGCAGGAGCGCCGAGAGCTGATGTATCGGCAATGGAAAAAGGCGGTCACCAGGGCGTTTGACTGGGTTGAATCGTAAAAGAAACGAGCGAGTGTTGATAACGCCTGGCCTTCTGCGCCTATCTAAACAAAGAGCAGATCGCCGAAGCACATGGTTGCGAGGGAACATTCGAGCCGCTTCTGGTGTCACTATCGCGAGGAAACATGCTTCTTGATTTGATTTGCGGAAGGGCCCCATGACGAGCTATTGCCTGATTCTTTTCGCGCTGTTGTTGCCGATGCAACGTTTTTTGGCTTCCGTCTCTGGTCAGATCCTGGACAGCGAAGGCAAGCCGATGGCCGGTGCGCAGATTACCTATACGAAGATTGGCATCGTCGATAACAGGTCGGAGTCGCCCAAAATGATTGAGGGAACGGGCCGAATCTATAAAATCACAGCCGACAAGAAAGGCGCTTTCAACTTGATTGGCGTGGACTACGGGGTCTACCAGATTGAGATTACGGGCCCCGACGGCAGTCATGTTTACTCCGGCAGGAAAACCGTTGGCGACAACACTGAAGCCACCTCACAGAATGTTCTGAATGTAGATTTATCCTCTGTTGACGGCCCAGTGGTTCCAGGAGGCGGAACCAACCTGGCGGCTGGGAAGAAAACGAAAGAGCAACTGGAGTTGATCCGGCAGGAAAATGCCCATGCGGCGAAGATCAACAAGCTAATGGTGCAGTATCACACGGCGGTGGGGATTGAGGACTGGCCAAAAGCGATCAGCCTGGTGCAGCAGTTGATTGCGCTGGACAGTAATCGCTGGGAGTTTTACCAGAATCTGGGCACGCTTCAGTCCAACCAAATGCAGTATCAGGAAGCGGCGCAGAGCTATGCCAAGGGAGTGGAAGTAGCGCAGAAGACTTTGGCGAATCCTTCAGACTCTGATCGCGCGCTGACGAGCATTGGAGACCTGCTGCTGGCGGAAGCCGATTGTTACGACCGAATGGAAAAAGTCGATGAGGCGGTGGTTCTTTATGAAAAAGCAGCAGCGGTGTATCCGCATCCCTTTATGGCGCGCTATCGCGCATGCAACGCCCTGATCAACAACGGCAAGACCGACGCCGCGATTGAGGAATGCAACCAGGCTATCAGCGACGATCCAACGCAGTGGGGCCCGTATCAAGTTCTGGGTGGGCTTTTTACAACGGCAAACAAGCCGAAAGATGCTCTTGAGTCGTACCAAAAGGGTGTGGAAGTAGCGAAGAAAATGCTAGAACAGCAGCCGGATTCTGGACGCACGAAAATCGCTTTGGGGCAGATGTTGAATTCTGAGGGCCACCTATTGGTGCAACTCAAGAAATATGAAGAGGCCATCGGCGTATTTACGCAGGCGGCGGAATCGTCCGCGTATCCGGCGATGCCGTATTTCAACCTGTGCGCCACTTACTACAATCTGAAGCGCAGTCCGGACGCAGTGGCTGCCTGCGACCGCGCCATCTCTTCTGATCCCACGGTTTCTGATGCGTACTACATCAAAGCTTCCATCCTGTTCGGGCAGGGACAACTGGAACACGGGAAGTATGTGGTCCCGCCCGGCACGACGGAAGCACTGAACAAATACCTGGAATACGCTCCATTTGGAGAGCACGCCAGAACCGTAAGAGACATGATCAACCAGCTCAACAAGGAAATGGAAACTCCCTACAAGCCGGCAAAGAAATAAGCTGAGCACCGCGAATTGAGGAGCTTGCAAAAAATCTTGCCGAGGATTTCCCGCGACGAACTAAAGAACCCTCTGACTTCAATTCACTTGCTGGCCACCCCACTCTTGGAGATCGAATCTTAATCATGGTCACTTCAAAAGCCTGGAGGTAAGTTCCACATGAAAGCAGCATTTCTGATCGGCCGCCTGGTGTTTGGCGGTTTCTTTCTCTATAACGGCATCCATCACATTAAAGAACGGAAGCAACTCGCACAGTATGCGGGAGCCAAGAGTGTCCCA
>DATCAX010000009.1:0-4170 GCA_036512375.1 Candidatus Angelobacter sp.
GGCATGACCACCGGCCAGCCTTGATGGGCCCAGGCCGGAAGACGGTGCAATGGAGCGAGCTCCCTCCTGAAAGTCTGCCGCAGATTCTTGAGACTCACAAGCCCGTCTGCTGGAGCTGTCATATCGCAGAGACTTTTTGGCGGGAGCACCCCGAACTGGTTGTGGACCAGCCCAGCGGGCAGCGTGGTCCGATGGGCGAATTGATCCCAAGACATTTGGACAAAGTGGACAAAGCAGAATCTCTGACCGGAGTCTAAAGCGGCCAACCTCGGTAGGCCGTCAACCAAGACGACGGGAGGAATCACATGAAAGTCAGTGTGGAACATCTAGGTGGTGCGCAGTTCGAGATTACCGCGCGGCAACACCGGATAGCGTGCGATCAACCGCGTGAAAATGATGGATTTGACGAGGGCATGACTCTTCCGGAACTTTTGTTGGCGTCCTTGGGTTCCTGTGTGGGTTTTTACGCGGCGCAGTACCTGAAGAAGCACGAATTGGCTACCGAAGGCACCAAGGTTCTCGTCACGGCTGAGAAAGCCAAGAATCCTCCGCGTATGGACGATTTTCAAGTCGAAGTGGAAATTCCCACGGCCTTAAACGATGAGCAGCGCGCAGGAGTCGAGGAGGCCATACGCCACTGCCTCATCCACAATACACTGCTGCATGCCCCGCGGATTTCCTTCGCGATGAAGTCTGTGGCCCTGCAAAGCGCGTAGCGCTTGCGTAAAACGGATCCGCCGACAAAAGACAAACAATCTCGCCGCTGGTGATGAATCGCACGCAGTCACGTGACGAGCATCACCGCATTCCCTTCCCCTCAGCCCATATTTTGAATTGCGTGGAGGTGCAAAATGCAGAAAGATGAGCGCGACCTCTTAGAAGTTCTTGAAGGTGAACTCCAATTCCTCGAGCAGGGGGGCTATAGCCACTCGCCGAAAACGCCTTGGAGACCTCGATTTATTTTCGAGGATTCTCCCACGTGCATGAACTACGACTCCAAAGAGAATCCCGGTCCCTGCAGCGATTGTGTCCTGATGCACTTGGTGCCAGCCAAATTTTGCTCAACGAAAATTCCCTGCCGCCACATTCCGCTCAACGCCGCGGGAGAAACGTTGGATTCTCTCTACCGCTACGGTGACCCCGGCGAGACCGAACAAACCGTCGGAAACTGGCTGCGATCCATCATTCAGTGTTTGAAAGAACTGCGGACACCGATTCCAACGGTTACAAACCCGCAGCCGGCGGCAAGCGGTGGAACGTTGAAGGGAACGCCGCTCTATCAAAAGCAACATCCGAAATGCGCAAACCCGGGGTGTCCGACGGAGTTTCATTGGACCGGCGGCGGCAAGTTCTTTCGATTTCGCCCCGATCCGGCGGCAGCAAACGAGAATAGCGGAACAGATGATCCGCCCGGCGGAATCCACGGCGTAAGGCATTATTGGCTTTGCGAGCCGTGTTCGCATGGTTTCACTTTAGTGCACGAAGAAGGAGAGGGCATGCTTAGGATCGAGCGCACGTACACGCTCGCTGAAGATTAGCCTCCGGCGTCTGCTCAGCCATGGTTGCGCCTTCCTCGTAGTCGAGTTCCGCTAAGGGATGCGTTTCCTCATCCGCTTTGACGCGCTGTGCTTGGCGGACGGTGTCGCTCGGAATAGAAACGATGAAAACGGCCCAACGGAGATGATTGGACTTCGCCGCTTAAAATACCAGACTTAACCGATGTCCGGCCTTAGCCGCGCGGCTTACTGTTTCTTAGTGAGGGTAAAAACTCACGAGGAGAACAACAACATGGCAGATCAATTCAAGTGTCCAAAATGTGGCAAGAGTTTCAACTCGCAAAGCGAACTGACAGCGCACGAGAAGAACTGCAACAAAAAGTAAGGCTGTAGCTGACAAAAGGAGAATCACATGGCAGAGCCAAGAGCAGCGACATACACAGATATCGTTCCTGCGAAGAAGACGGTGATAGGCAGTAAAGTCGTCAACGCACAAAATGAGGACCTCGGAAAAATCGAAGACCTCGTGCTCGACGCTGGAGCCGGCCGGATCGCTTACGCGGTCTTATCCTTTGGAGGCTTTCTTGGGATGGGTGACAAGTATTTTGCCATTCCGTGGAACGCGTTCCACTTCAATTTGAAGGAAAATCGCGCCGTCCTGAACGTTGACAAGAAACTGTTGGAGAATGCTCCGGGTTTCGACAAGGCCAACTGGCCGAACTTTGCAGATTCGACCTGGGGAAACAGCATTTACAAACACTATGGCTACACCCCCTACTGGGAAGAAGCCTCCACCGACCGCCGCTAGTTAATGGACCGGGCCGCCCGGACTTAACCGGACGGCCCATTCTTTGCCCCGTTCGCTTCTGGGGACACCGGGATGCATTCAAGATTCCGTTGGCAGAGTTAAAAACCTGAAAGGAGAATTTCGATGCTACTAACTAATTATCGTCCTGCTGCTGTTGTTCGGCGGAGGCAATCAGCGCGGTTCGGAAGAACGAGATCGCAGATTGTTCTCGCATGCAGCAGCAAGGAGATGAAAACATGCTTGGGCTAATTGCTATAGTTCTGATTGTTCTTTTGTTGCTTGGATTTTTCGCATTTCACGTAACCGCCGCTTTCATTCACGTTGCCCTAGTTGTGGGCCTGATATTACTTGTACTGCACTTCATGAGACGCAGCCCAGCAAGCGTGTAGAGAATAATGCGAATCGCGCCATCACACAGAAGATTCGAAAAGCGATCCACGAGGACAGTACTCTCTCGACCTACGCACACAACATCAAAATCATCACGCAAGACGGCAAGGTGACACTGCGCGGGCCAGTGTGGTCCGAAGATGACAAGAGCAACATCGAAGCCAAGGCAGTAGCCGTAGCCCAAGGGAACGTAACCGATCAACTCGAAATCGCACCTCCGAAATAGTTGAACAGAAATCGAAACTGGTTGGAATGCAAAGGAGAAAGACAAATGTCAGGCAAAAAAGTAGGAGTATTCGGAATTTACTCAACTCGTGCGGCAGTTGAGAATGCTGCGGATTCGCTGGTCAGAGCGGGCTTCCCGTCTCCAGATATATCCGTACTATTGCCAGAGAGTCTTGGCGGGCCGAAGGAGATGGGAACGGAAAAGGCTACGAAAGCGCCCGAGGGTGCGACAGCAGGCGCGACCACGGGAGGCGTAATTGGTGGCACGCTCGGCGTGCTGGCGGGCGTCGGCCTGTTGGCGATCCCTGGCCTAGGCCCCTTTATCGCGGCAGGTCCAATCATGGCAGGGATGGCAGGGCTGGGGCTGGGCGTCGGAGGAGCGGTAGGCGCATTTACCGGCATGTTGATCAGTATGGGCATCCCTGAATTCGAAGCGAAGCGATACGAAGGCCGCCTGCAGAAAGGTGGAATTCTCCTCTCCGTACATTGCGATACGGCAGAGGAGATTAAGCGTGCCAAGGAAGTTCTGAAAGCTACGGGCGCAGAAGATGTTTCCTCTACGGGAGAATCCTCTGTTGATACCAAGCAAACAGATGGTGACGTTGCCAGTAAGGCTGCGCGCGGAACGCTCTAAGCTAAAGCGGAGGAGCGCAAGACCACAATTCTGTTGAGAGCCAAGCGCGGTTCTGAACAATACCAGTCAACGAATTCATCGATGGCGTGACGATAACCCCGTTGGGCGTCCAGGCTGGTGAGGCTATTTAAGACTGCGGCTTCGGCGTGTTCGAGGTCTGGCAGGCGCAGGACAGATTTTGTGGTGGTGCGTTTTCTTCGTGAGTACGGTTTCCGTTTCATGACCGATGGCCTCCATGCCACCGATCAATGATCGGCTGATGTCTCGGCGGTATGGTCAGAGTTGCCCGTGATCCGGGCACAAATCGCGCAAGGCTCAGACAATCTCCCCACGGGCTGTCAATTGTGACAGTTGACGGGACGCACATGAAGTTCATAAGTCTTTTCTCGCAACAACCGACACCCAAGGCACAAGGCCTAAGCCTCGCCGACGAGGGCGCGTAGGACTTCCCTAAGCAGTTCGAAGATCAAGGAGAAACGTAATGGCTACAACACTGATTCCACAAAAAGTGGACTCTATGAATGGCGCGCAAGCCTTATTCAAGGCTGTCCCTCGCCAAAATGATGACCGACTTTGAAATCAACAGCTTGCGCACAGGCCTGTAACATTGTTAAAGG
>DATCAX010000010.1:0-13710 GCA_036512375.1 Candidatus Angelobacter sp.
GCGTTTTTTCTTAGCTTCCCACCAGATGGCGGAATCCATTATCTGGGCTTCGAGGGCCTTGATGACGAAGATGGGCGGCTTCTTCTTGCTGATGAGCATGCGCCCGACCTCAAGTGTGTCAAAGGGAACGTTGATCAGGACGAATTTTCCCTTCGGCGTTGCAACGTGCCAGGCTTCTTTGCCAGTGCCGAAAATCACCAGCAGATTATGGTTATGCTCCGGGTCAGCACGAAAGGTGGATGTAAGCTTGGTATTGCCGAAGCCGAAATAGGCGTGGTAAGGATCAGCCACTTCGTATTTGAATGCGAAGGAGTCAGGCAGCGGATCTTTGCTGTTGGCAACGATCGCGATATCTTCCACGCCGTCACCGTCAAAGTCGGCGACGATTGCCGGCGTAGGGAATTTAGCTGGGATGGTGAAGGTATCGCCAAACTGCTGCTTTACCAAAGCGGCAAGCTGTGTGATGTCGGCGCCAGGCGAAGGCACTGCTGTAGCAGTGGGCGGGGTTGTCTGTGGCGACTGCGCAGCCGCTACGCAGGCAGCCAGAAGCAGAAACTTGCCCAGAAACTTCATGAGCAAGTCTACTGCTTTTCGAGCCAATTGCGTTGGGAATTAAGCCTTCGTATCCCGCTCGCCAACAGGCGCCAGACGCTGTTTGCGGGTCATCCACGCATGCCAGATCGTCATGGTAGTTCCGGTAGCCAGCGCGGCGAAGAGGAGCACCACCACGGGCAGAGGAAGGTAAAAGTACATGCTAAGAATCCAGAGTACAAGTAATGCCAATGTGATCAACATGATTGCCGGGCCCCTAAGGTGCGCCCTTCCGATTCGGCGCATCTTCTAGCTATGTAGGATGGAAATTGGAGGCCGCGAGTTACCCAGAAACCGCCCCAGCTATTCGATTTTTATCTGCAGCCGCACGTTGACGGTCTTTTGCGTGTCATCAATCTGCTCAAACATCATCCAGTTCCACTTGTGGCCGGGAATCTTTACCACCGTATTGGCCATGAATTGCGTGACGTAAGTGGCATCATAGGGCTCACCTTCCGCCACCTTCCAGAGTTGCTCCAGTTTGTGCACCTGCTGCGGCTCCACGCCCTGAATTTCCAGCTTGCCCATGTGGTAAAGGTCGCCTTCAGTTACCTGAAAAGCGTAAGTCACAGTGTCGTCAACAAAGGAAGGGACGGACTTGATCATCACGCCTTCACGCCCAAATTTACCGAAAAGCTTACGCACCTGCGCCAGATCACGATCCAGTTGTGGCGCGTCCACGGGACTGCCGGTCTTCAGAGTGATGCGTTTCGAAAGCTCGTCACTGGAAATTAAAGTGTTGCCCGACCAGCTAAAGCCAACGAGCCGATACTGATCACCTTCACTGACAGTGACTTCCAGCGTCACCAGGTCTTTGCCTTCTATGTGCGGCTTGATCTCAGCAATCGCGAACTTGAGGTACCCGCGCTGGCGGTAGATCGGCACCAGGTTTTTTTCCAGAACGATGGCCACGTCACTGCGCAGGTAATCTGTGCCTTTCAGGGGAACCACGGCCTTTGCCAACGGCTCTGGCAACATGTGCGCGGCGCCCACCAGAGTAACGTCACGGACTTTAAGATTGGCGTCCGCCACCCTGAATTTATAGGCGGTGGGAAGCTGCCCGAAGCTGGCGGAGAGCATGTAGGAGATTTCGCTGGGCAGTCCTTTGGAGGCCAGAAACTTGCTCAGCGCCGCAGAAACCTCATCTGACATGCCGCCAGAGGTTGGCAGCTCGCCCCGGTAAAGCGGGACAGACCGATGCACTGCCTCCTGCAATTCGTTTTCACTGAACCAGACAAAATTTTCAAATACAGCCGGAAGGTACTTTTCGGCGTCCGCCACCTGAAAGTCGGCTTCGACACCTTTTGCGCCGATAGCAGCCTTGAAGAGGAATTGGACCGTGGAGAATGCTCCGCTATTTCCCAGGCGGTTGGCCGCATTTTGCAGATCGTCCGAGGTGACCTGGGTATTGACGGTCAGGCCCGTAGCGCGCACCAGGTCGTCTTCATGGTACCTCTGGGAGCCGGTCACGAGGATGCGCGCCAGGTTGAAATGATCCGCGGCCCCAGCTAGAGCAGGCAGTAAACAAACGAAAGTCAAAAGGACGCGTCGCATAAGGAAAGACATATTCTGCCCGGAAAACCAGCATCTGGCTAGGCTTGGGGCTACACGGAGCAGAGCAGCCGCATCTAAACCAACAAGCACGTATAGGTCATGGAAGGGTAATCATGAATCGAGTTTTAACGCTATTATTTCTAGCAACAATACTGATTTGGGCGGGATGCGGCGGAGTTTCGACGCCGAAGTTACCCGGTACAACTCCTACCCCGCCTGTAGCGGCGGCGAGTGACCATGTATTTCTGGTTATGCTTGAAAACCACAGCTTCGGCCAGGTAACAGGCAATCCGGCGATGCCCTATCTGAACTCGTTGGCCACCGCACACGGCCTGGCGGCAAATTATTTTGCTGACGCGCATCCTTCGATTCCCAATTACTTCATGCTGACCACCGGGAACACTGAGACGATAGATGACAATTTCACCGGAACGATTACCGACGACAATATTGTGCGGGCGCTGACCGGGTCGAGCAAGACATGGAAGGCCTACATTGAGAGCATCCCATCCACGGGATACCTCGGGGGGAATACCGGAACGTATCTGAAACACCACAATCCGTTTGCCTATTTCAGCGACGTGAACGCGTCAACGCCTGCCGCGGCTGCGCAAGCGGCGAACATGGTGCCGTTCTCGCAACTCTCGGCAGACCTGGCGGCAGGATCACTGCCCAACTTTGTCTATATTCTGCCCAACTCTCAGGATGACGCGCATGATTGTCCCGGTGGCGCGGCCTCATGCACGGATGACGCGAAGTTGGGTGCGGCTGATGCATGGCTGAAAGCCAATATCGATCCTGTGATCAACAGCCCCAAGTTCGGGAACAGTGTGCTGGTGATCATTTTCGACGAATCGGTCACCACAGATATTACAAATGGCGGCGGACAGGTCATGACCGTGCTGGTGGGACCGCACGTGAAAACCAGCTTCCGGTCGAACAATATGTACCAGCATCAAAATATGTTGCGCACAATTCTGGAATTGCTGAACGTGAGCGACAGACCGGGACTTTCAGGAGCCGCGAATTCAATGGGCGAGTTCTTCCAATAAAGCACTACACAAGCGTGAGAAATAACCGGCCCAGCAGGGCCGGTTTTGCTTTTGGAGCAATTGTTTGACCAATGAACGAGACGAGATTTCTGTGGCAGTGTTCGCTAAAAGGCCATGAACGGCATCTTTTTAGGTTTTTCTTTGCGAGCGAAGGGCCGGTTCAGGAACTCCACCATCGGCGCCATCACGGCGAAGCGCTTTGCCAGCTCCGGAACAGCGCGTGAAGTAGTGAGCAGGCCGATATCGAGCGCTGATTCCAGATACCATTGCTTTTGCCGCAGCAGGGCTTCTGCAGAATGGTCCGCGGGAAACCCTTTGGGCATGCGAGTCAGATGCTCACCCTGAAGACCGCCGACAAGCTTGCGCAATGACTTGTTGCCGAGTATGGCTTCGAACTCCTCGTGATTTTGCTGAAGCAGAGTGCGATAGGCCAGAAGCTCGTCGCGGTCAGGGGAATACACTCCGGCAAAGGCCAACAGCTCTTTTTCGGTGAAGTGAAGGTAAAAGACCGCGCCCTCACGCTTTACGGCGCGGTGGTGCGGAAAGATGGCGGCGATGTGAGTCTTGTAAGGCGTTTTGTCGGGTGAGAAGCGGGTATCACGATAGATCCGGTACACAGCTTTTTCCGGTGGCGTGACATACGCCGGGGCAAAGCGTGCCAACTCTTCGTTGACGCAGGCCACGAACTCCAGCATGGGCGCCTTGATCAGCGCTTCATATTTTTCTTTGCGCGGCTGGAACCAGTCGCGACGGTTATTGCGCTTGAGCGCGCGTAGAAAAGCGAGGGCATCTTTCGAAAAGCCGGGGAACCTGGATTTCATGAATTCAAAACCTTACCACTGATAACACTGATAGAACTGATGAACACGGATCAGAACAAAAGTAGATTCAACTCGCAGATCAGTGTTATCCGTGTTGATCAGTGGTGAGATTTATTGATTTCTCCGTTATCAGTTTCTTTACCCGTTCCACAAATTGTTCTGCCGGCATGGTGCCTTCCGCCTGCTGCTGGCCGCGGACGCGCACGTTGACCGTGCCGGCCTCGGCTTCTTTGTCGCCGATGATCAGAAGGAAGGGAATTTTCTGCGTGGTCAGGTCGCGAATTTTTGCGTTCATCTTTTCCGCGCGATCGTCGAGGTGCACGCGCACGCCGGCATCTTTTAATTGCTGACTAAGTTTCTTGCCGTAATCGGCATGCCTCTCGCTGATGGGAATGATCGCCACCTGTATTGGCGAAAGCCACACGGGGAAAGCGCCGGCGTAATGCTCAATCAGCACGCCGAAGAAGCGCTCCACGGATCCGAACAGAGCACGATGAACCATTACCGGTTGTTTGCGCGTGCCATCTTCCGCCACGTACTCCAGCTTGAAGCGTTCAGGCAGGTTGAAGTCGAATTGAACCGTAGACAGCTGCCACAGGCGCCCGATGGCGTCCACCAGCTTCACGTCTATTTTCGGCCCATAGAAAGCCGCTTCGCCCACGATCGTCTTGTAAGGAATGTTCAGCTGCTTCAGAACTTTTTCCAGCGAATTGATGGCGCGGTTCCAGTTCTCCTCGCCACCCACAAAGCTCTTCTTGTCAGTGGGGTCCCATATGCTCAGCTCGACCTGATACTCACTGAAGCCGAAAGTCTTGAGCACGGCCAGGGCAAACTCAATGCAGCCGGCGATCTCGTCTTCAATCTGCTCCGGCGTACAGAAGATGTGGGCGTCATCCTGGGTGAAGCCGCGGACACGCAGCAGGCCATGCATCACGCCGGAACGCTCATAGCGATAGACCGTGCCCAGTTCGCCCAGACGGACCGGCAGATCACGATATGACTTCATCGAATCCGCATAGATGAGAATATGTCCGGGACAGTTCATGGGTTTTAAGCGGTATTCGGCGTCGTCCAGTTCCATGGGCGTGAACACGTTTTGCGCGTAATAGCCTTCATGGCCGCTGGTCTTCCATAGATTCACGCGGAAAACATGTGGCGTGTACACCAGCGAGTAGCCGCGCTTCAGGTACTCATCGCGCATCCAGTCTTCCATTTCCTTGCGGATGATGCCGCCTTTGGGGTGCCAGAAGATCAATCCGGGGCCGGCCAGTTCCTGGATGCTGAACAGGTCAAGCTGCTTGCCCAGCACGCGATGGTCGCGTTTTTTTGCCTCTTCGATGGCATGCAGGTGCTGCTCAAGGTCTTTCTTGTTGAAGAAAGACGTGCCGTAGATGCGTTGAAGCTGCGGGTTTTTTTCGTCGCCCAGCCAGTAGGCGCCGGCGATGCTGGTGAGCTTAAAGGCCTTGATCCGGCCGGTGGAGGGAACGTGCGGGCCGCGGCAGAAGTCCACGAACTTGCCGTTGCGATACGTGGAGATGGGTTCGCCCTGTTTGGTGAACTGTTCAATGAAGTGGACCTTCATGAAGTCGCCTTCAGAGCGGAAGCGCGCCAGCCCTTCATTGCGAGGGATGAATTCGTGCTCGAATTTTTCATCGCGGGCAGCGACTTCGCCCATGCGCTTTTCGATCTTCTCCAGGTCTTCCGGCGTAAAGGCCGTGGTGCGGAAGAAGTCATAGAAGAAGCCGGTGTCGGTGGGCGGGCCGTGGCCCAGCTTGGTCTCGGGGAAAAGTTCAAGCACGGCGGTCGCCAGCAGATGGGCGGAAGAATGCCGGTAAACGTGCAGCGCTTCTGCGTCGCGGTCAGTAAGCAGACGCAGGTCGGCATCCTGCTCCAGGGGCATAGTCAGGTCGGCAAACTGCCAGCCATCTTTTGCCGCTGGCGCATGCATGCTTACAGGTTCTTTGCTTTCGCCCTGCGGTTCCGCCGTGGAAGCCGGTGTGCTGCCTGCCGACGGCCTGATTTTTGCCACCAGCGCGGCGTCGGCCAGGCGGGGGCTGATGGAGCGGGCGATATCCAGAGGCGTGGTTCCGCTGGGAACTTCTTTTTTGCTTCCGTCAGGAAGCGTGACTTGAATATTTTCAGCCATAGAGAATGTTGTGGCACAGCCCGTTTGCGACTGTGGCAGATGATCTTTCAGTCTAGCGAAGCATGAAACAAAGGGTCAAACGATGCACCAGCTATAATTGGCGGTTTCTTAAGCTTCCGCGTGGAGGGTTTGTATGTTTCGACACATCATCCTGGCCGTGCTTTTTACCGCTTCCTGTCTGGCGCAAGATAAAACACCCACAGCCGACGTCGCGCGGATGGAGCAGATCATCCGGACGTATGTGCCGAAGGAGTTCATGGGAACGGTGTTGCTGGCGCAAGACGGCAAGATCCTGCTCGACAAAGGTTACGGCTTCGCCAACCTGGAGTGGGACGTCCCGAACACGCCGACCACGAAGTTCCGCCTGGGATCGATTACTAAGCAATTCACCGCCGCGTCGATTCTGCTTTTAGAAGAGCGGGGCAAGCTCAAGGTCGAAGATCCCGTCAAGAAATATATGCCGGACGCACCGGCGGCCTGGGACAAGATCACGATCTTCCACGTGTTGACTCACACCTCGGGCATTCCCAGTTTTACCGGCTTTCCCGACTACGCATCCACGGAAGCCTCGCCCACGACCCCGGAAAAGCTGGTGGCGCGCTTCCGCGACAAGCCCCTGGAATTTGAGCCGGGGACAAAGTGGAACTACTCCAATTCCGGGTATGTGCTGCTGGGCTACCTGATTGAGAAGATCAGCGGACAAAGCTACAGTGAGTTTATCCAGCAAAACATCTTTGGGCCGCTAGGGATGAAAGACTCCGGCTACGATTCGAATGCAGCCATTATCCCGCACCGTGCCTCCGGCTACGCGCCAGGCAAGGATGGCCCGGTCAATGCCGGCTTTGTCCACATGAGCATCCCGTTTTCTGCCGGCGCTCTCTATTCCACAACGGAAGACCTGCTGCGCTGGGAGCAGGGCCTTTTCGGCGGCAAGGTGCTAAAGGCGGAATCGCTGGCCAAGATGACCACGCCTTTCAAGCAGGACTATGCTTTCGGGCTGGGAGTGTCAACCAATAACGGACACAAGATGATCGCGCATGATGGCGGAATCCAGGGTTTTAATACGTCTTTGGCTTACTTTCCGGACGATAAGCTGGTAGTGGCGGTGCTGGCGAACCTGAACGGGCCTGCCGGGCAAATCGCAGGAAATCTGGCGAAGGTGGCACACGGCGAGAAGGTGGTGCTGCCGACGGAAAGAAAAGAGATCACGGTATCGCCAGAAATCTTGAAGCAGTATGTAGGGACGTATGAGCTGACGCCCAAATTCAGCCTTGCCATCACACTGGAAGGTGGCCAGTTGATTTCACAGGGCACGAACCAGGAAAAAGTGCCAATGTTTGCCGAATCAGAAACCATGTTTTTCCTTAAGCTGGTGGATGCGCAGATAGAATTCGTGAAGAACGAAAAAGGCGAAGTGACCAATATGGTGCTGCACCAGAACGGGCGGGACGTGAAGGGCGTAAAGAAGTAGCGGCAGCGCGCCAAACTGGCAGATGGGAAAGGGAGATCGATGCGTCTAAATGGCAAAGTTGCCATCATCACCGGAGGCGGAAGCGGTATCGGCAAAGCCGTTGCCAGGGCCTTTGTGCGCGAAGGTGCACAGGTGGTGATTGCCGGACGGGATGGCAAGAAGCTGGCGGCGGCTGCGGCAGAGATCGGTGAGGATTGCCTGGCGGTCAGCGCTGACGTGAGCAGCGCCAGCGGAGTGCAGAAGCTGGTGAGCGCGGCGCTGGAAAAGTTCAAGCGCATTAACATCCTGGTGAATAATGCCGCAGTGCTGCTGCCGGGAACGGCGGAATCGCTCACGGAAGAAGATTTTGATCAGACGCTCGCCATCAATGTGCGTGGTTTGTGGCTGGTTAGCCGCGCGGTGTTGCCGCACATGCGGGCTTCGGGCGGCGGATCGATTATCAATATTGGTTCGGTGTTGAGCCTGGTGGGCGCCCGCAACCGGGTGGCGTATGCAGCGTCAAAAGGTGCTGTAGTGGCCATGACAAAGGCGATGGCGCTGGACCATGCAGGGGAAAATATCCGCGTGAACTGCATCTGCCCGGGAATTGTTGAGACTGAGATGGTGGCAAAGTTCAGCACGGACGAAAACGCGCGCCGCCAGCGCGTGGCCTTGCATCCGATGGGGCGCTTTGGCCAGCCTGACGAGATAGCAAACGCCGCAGTCTTCCTGGGCGGCGAGGAATCCGGCTGGACGACCGGGAGTGTTCTGACGATCGATGGCGGGTACAGCGCGCAGTGAAATTTCGTACCGAGACAAGTAAAGAGGCGAAAGAAAGAACGCCGATTCGGCGTCGGAGAAAATGATCTGCCATGAGACGACTCAGGATTTACAAGAGGCGCTTCGGCGCCGTGAGCAACCTGTTTGAGCGGCGAATGCTACAGAAAGTCCTGACTCTGGCGGACATGGAAGCGATGAGCGAAAAGCGCATGTCGCACATCGCCCATGCATACCTGTCTGGTGCGGCGGGCGACGAAATCACGCTGCGCGCCAACAGCGAACAGTGGTCGCGAATTCGTTTGAATCCCGAGATTTTGGTGGATGTTTCAGAGATTGACCTCACGACGGAGATTCTCGGCCAGTCTTTTGATGTGCCGATTCTTCTTGCTCCAGCCGCCATCCACCGGCTCTGGCACCGGAAAGGCGAGATGGCTGTCGTCGCGGGTGCGAATCAAGGAAAGGTAACCTTGGTGACGAGCACTTTCGCCACCGAGTCGGTGGAAAACGTATGCCGGGCCGCAACTCAGCCGGTATGGTTTCAGCTATACACCAGGCCCGAGCGGACTTTCAATCAGAGCCTCATTCAACGCGCTGAAGCCGCTGGATGCAAGGCCATCGTGATCACGGTGGACACGCCGACGATCGGGATTCGCAACCGTGAAGAGCGCGCTTATTTTCGCATGCCCCCGCATTTCAATTTGCCGAACGTCAATATTGGCGCAGAGATTCACCAGCGCGCGCCGGACCATGCCTTCAGTTTGGTACCGAATGCCAAGCTCACATGGAAGGAAATTGAATGGATGTGCTCTATCGCCAGGACGCCAGTTTGGCTGAAAGGGGTGGTCAATCCCGAAGACGCGCTGCGCGCGGCGGATGCCGGGGCGGCCGGAATCATCGTTTCCAATCACGGCGCACGGAACCTGGATACACTGCCTTCGACAGCCGAAGCTCTACCCCGGATTGCGGAGAAATTGCAGGGAAGGTTGCCGTTGCTGGCGGACGGAGGAATCCGTCGGGGCACCGACATCCTCAAAGCACTGGCAATGGGCGCGAAGGCTGTCTTGATCGGCCGGCCGTATCTGCATGGCGTAGCTGCGGCCGGGGCAGACGGAGTCGCCCGCGTGATTGCGATCCTGCGCACGGAATTGAGATCTGCGATGGCCCTGACTGGAAGGACGAAAATCGCGCAGATTGATCCGTCCGTCTTGTGGAAACCCTAGGCAAGGGAACGTGTGGCTCTCGCCTTCCGTGGGTGTGCGAATTGTTTCTTGAGGGCCCGCGCCGCATCCCACACTAGCTGGCGGCTGAAGCGCGGCATTGGTCGCACTGGCAGATTTCGCGCAGGTAGTCCCAGGAGTAAATGCCGCTGGCATGGCCGTCATTCCAGGCAATATTCAGGGCATAGCGGCCGACGGGTTTCACTTCCTTGGGCTTGGCGGGTTCCTTATACATGGGCAAGAGGCTGGCGGACTGTTTGGCTGGCTCGCCGGGACTGCGGTGATGCGTGTTGCGTTCTTCGGTGCAGGTGGCGCAGGGGCAGGCGTCGCGCAGCCACTGGAAGCCAAAGTGGGTGCTATGGCCGTCGTCCCACTCGATGTCCATGCCCGTACCGGTGGTGACGTTAACTTTGACGGACTTAGGGTTGATGACGGCCATAGAGATAAGTATACAGGCGGTCTCAGGAGCTGAAGCCCAGACTTCCTTGAAGGACTCTTCGGCACGACCGCCCTGTTGCATGTGAAATTCCTTTAAAGCGTCGATTGGCAAAAGGAGGCCAAAATGCAGAGCGCAGGGGCTAAAGCCCAATTCAATTTAGCCCGGTACGGCATGAGTAAACTCATGCCCTGTTACGTGTGGCGAACCTTGAGCGCGTTTTTCTGTAAGCATTCGAGGAATGGCTTTCGCTGATTTAGAGCATGTTGAGTAGACGGACTTGCAGCTGTTTTCTTCTTGACATCGAGGCGAACAAATGGTAGATTATCACGCTGCCTTCCCAGCGAGGGCGGCTCTGTGCGGGGTGGATCTTTGAAAACCGAGCGGCTAGCAATTGGCAACTAGCAAATAGCCAAGCCAGAGGTGCCCAAACCCAACGCCAGCCATGCCTCGGCGCGTCAAGTCCACGCCAATCTGGGATGCGTTGGGATGACCACTTCTCAAGTCTACGCCGATCTGGGATGGGCGTAGGAGGGGAGGGGATAAGCGGGAGGGCTTTGCCGATCTGGTCCTTCACTCCCGACAGGGCCGCTCGTTTGATTAGATAACAACGACGGCTCCAATCGGAGTGCCGAGTAAACTTGAGTTTGCGAAAGCCAGGACTCGGAGCGAAAGGAGCCGCAATGTGGATTATAGGCTGTGATTTCCATCCGAGTTTTCAACAAATCGCTATTGTGGATACGGAAACAGGAGAGCAGAGATGGTTGGTGGAGCACAAACGAAAGAGCTCCCACCGGATGATTGAGAACGAAAAGCGCGAGTCTTGGTTTATGCAATGGAAGCAGGACAACTAGAGCGAACGACGACACTTCTGCTACTAAGGCGTCAGCGCCGTCGTTCGCTCTTGACACCGCCGTCGTTGTTATAGACAGGA
Source organism: Candidatus Angelobacter sp. (assembly GCA_036512375.1). GTDB lineage: Bacteria > Acidobacteriota > Terriglobia > Terriglobales > Acidobacteriaceae > Angelobacter. The sequence continues at coordinate 10,982 of DATCAX010000010.1, forward strand.
TGACGGTTTGAGGCGCGGCGAATTTTGCGCCGCGCTGCTTACTAGATCGGGAGATCGGGAAAAAAGCAAAATCTTCCAAACCTACGCCAATCAGTACCCATGTGCATCAAGTCCACGCCAATCTGGGATGCGTTGGGATGACGGCCTCTCAAGTCTACGCCGATCTGGGATGGGTGTAGGAGGGGGAGGGGTACCCAAGATCGGATGATCGGTAGATCGCGCGTGAGCAGGTGATCGGAATTGCCAGGATGGAGAGCCAAAGGGCAAGATCGCCTGAGGCCACAACGCGAAGGAACTAGAATCAAGGTATGAATACGGCTGCACAGTCAGCGGGAGTTCTCAGTTTCGAAGACGCTTACGAGGTGGTGCGTGAGTACTGCCGGCGGATTCTCAAGGCAGCAGACCGCCAGACCGAAGAGATTTTACTGTTGCAGGGTTTGGGGCGAGTGCTGGCGGAGCCAGTAGTGGCCGATCGTGATTTTCCTCCCTTTCCCAGAGCCACACGCGATGGCTTTGCGGTTCGCGCCGAAGATTTGGCGAGCGGTTTGACGTTGCTTCGCGTGGTAGGACAGGTGAGAGCCGGCGACACATACGATCTGCCGGTGGCTTCGGGCGAAGCGGTTGAAATCATGACCGGCGCGGCGGTGCCTGTGGGTGCGGATGCCGTGGTAATGGTGGAATATACGGAGCGGAAGAGCAAAGAAATTAACCACAAAGGACATGAAGGACCACAAAGGGAGGAATCCGAGGACCGCGGGACCATTGCCGCTGACGACCAGATTTTGGATATTTCGATCCATGAGAAACCCAGGCCCGATGAGAACCGAACGGAAGAGTTCGTCGAGATCCAGCGAACTGTAATTGCGGGTGAGAATGTCGTTTCTGCCGGGGCTGAAGCGCGGGCAGGTCAGGAGCTGTTGCCGAGGGGCGTGCGCTTAGGATCGGCGCAGATTGCTTTGGCGGCCGCCGCCGGAAAAGCCAGCGTGAACGTTTATCGCAAGCCGCGCGTGGCAATTCTCTCCACCGGCGATGAATTGGTAGAAGTGGCGGAGAAGCCGGGACCAAGCCAGATCCGCAATAGCAACAGTTATTCGCTGGCGGCGATGGTCGCGGAGTGTGGTGGCGAGCCGGTGCAGCTACCGATCGCGCCGGATGAAGAAGGCAAGCTGACGGAGTTGATTCAGGAAGGCCTGAAGGCGGACACGCTGCTGCTGTCCGGTGGCGTGTCGATGGGAAAGTTTGACCTGGTGGAGCAGGCGCTCAAGAGTCTGGGAGCGCAGTTCTTCTTTACCGGGGCGATGATCCAGCCGGGAAAGCCGGTGGTGTTTGGGGAAGTCGGCACCTCGCCATTCTTTGGACTTCCGGGCAATCCGGTTTCAGTGATGGTGACATTTGAATTGTTTGCGCAGCAGATGATTGAAGCGCTTAGCGGCGCTGAGCCGTCGCGATTGAAATCCGTAAAAGCGAAGCTGAAAAAGGACTTTAAAACAAAGACTGGGTTGACCAGATTTCTGCCGGCGATGCTCGATGGCGGGCTATATGATCCCGAAGTCGAGGTGGTGCAATGGCAGGGGTCAGGCGATATGCTGGCGGCGGCACGGGCGAACTGCTATCTTGTGGTGCCTCCAGACCGGGAGAAGCTGGCGAAGGGCGAGATGGTGACGGTGGTGATACGGTGAGAATCGAGTGGAGGGAAGCGCAAGATCCCTCGCTCCTATTTCGGACGCTCTACCCATCCGCGTCAAAAGCAGGCGCGAACGGGTCCCGAGATCGCGTCCTCAATAAGCGGAGCTCGGGGGATGACGATTCGTAAGGATAGTTTGCTGTAAGAACTCCCTGATGCGGCATGGCAAGGGATGCCATATCGGGATCCTTCGACTCAACCTCACGCCTGACGGCGCTCGGTGCCGCTCAGGATGACAAGGGTTAATCGGCATAGTTTGAGCCATAAGATTTTGGTGACTGGATTTTTTGGGTTAATGTAAACCGAAAATAAATATGGGCAAGAAAAGCGCCGCGCAGGATAACGTCAAACGCAGCAAGGTATCGAGTAGCGAGCTCTCGAGCGGCAAGCTTTCGCACTATGACGCTGCCGGTCGCGCGACGATGGTGGACGTGTCAGGGAAGGCCGCGAGCCGTCGCGAGGCAGAGGCTTCGGCGTTCATTGAGATGTCCCAGGAAGTATTGAAGGCGCTGCCACAGAATCCCAAAGGGAACCCGCTGGAAGTAGCCAGATTTGCTGGGATTGCGGCGGCCAAGCGAACCAGCGATCTGATACCAATGTGCCATCCGCTGCCGCTCTCATTCATTGATGTGACTACGGAGGTATGCGAAAATGGCGTTCAGGTCTACTCCAAAGCCGCCACAACCGCCCAGACCGGAGTGGAGATGGAGGCGCTGATGGCAGCCACCGTGGCCGCGCTAACGGTATATGACATGTGCAAAGCCCTGGACAAGGGGATCGCCATCCGTGAAATTGTTTTGCAGCGTAAATCAGGCGGAAAGAGCGGAGACTATCGGCGCAAGCCCTCCACCAACCGCCCGAAGAAATAGGTTTCATGCCGAGCAACGTTAAGGTCCTGCTGGTCGACGACAATCCCATGGTGCTGGAGATGTTGCGGCAGGCTCTTGCGCATTTTTCGACCGTACAAGCGATGAATGACGCGGCGGACGCGCTACTCAAGGCGATTGAAGATAAGCCCGACTTGATCATCGCCGACTATGCCATG
>DATCAX010000011.1:0-2640 GCA_036512375.1 Candidatus Angelobacter sp.
TCCCCACGGCAGCTTTCTTGTGAGGATGCCATTGATGACCGTCGCCATCAGCCGGGCCTGCGGGGCAGCGGCATTTCTGCTGCCGATGCCATGCACCCACTGGACTTCGATCTTGCCGGACTGCGGATTGTAAAAGTAGTGGCCGTCGGGTACCTGCGATGAGTTCAGCGCCACCAGCAGCGTCATTCCCTGTACGGATTGATCTTTACCCAGAAGTTTGCCATCGCCGCCGGTGAGTGGCACGGTCGGACGTTCGAACTTAGTGTTGTTGTCCGCGTTTACGCCTGACGGAAGATGGTTAATGTCAATGGCGATGATCGCGGGCTGAAACTCTTCCAGCGCATCATTCATTCCCTTCAGCGTGTATCCGATGGCGATCACGGAAATTGCGACGCCAAACACCAAAGCGAGCTGTTGCTTGGCCGGTGTTGCGCCCACAAGGAAGCCGGTCTTCAAATCCTGTGAAGTATTGCCGGCATTGGCGGACGCGATGCAGACCACGCCGCCTATGCTAATGGCGAGCGCGAAGAATGCGGGCAGCGTCCAGCCCATTACCAGGAACATGGCGCATGTGGCCATAAGAGTTGCAATCGCCATGCCTGATATTGGATTGGACGAGGTGCCGATCAGTCCTGTGATGCGGGAAGAAACCGTGACGAACAGGAAACCGAAGACCACCACGAGCAGCGCTGCAAAGACATTCTGAATAGCAGATGTGTGCGCGCCGGGGACGGGATAGAACGTCAGCATGCCCCACATCACCAGCATAAGAACGGCGGCGCCGATGAGCGCCCATTTAAGGCTGAGATCGCGGTCCGTACGCCGCTTTCCCGCAGCGCCCGCTGACCCGGCTGCCAGGTCTTTTGCTCCCGCGCGAAGCGCGGCAATAATCGTCGGCAGTGTTTTGAGTAGTGTAATCAATCCTGCGGCGGCCACGGCGCCGGCGCCCATGGGCCGGATATAGCGTGCCCACAAATCTTCGGGCGCCATGTCAGCGATGGGAACAGTGCCGGGATAAATTGGTCCTGTTGCGTGGGAGCCGAAGAACTTGATCGCTGGCATAACGACCATCCAGGCAAAAACGCCGCCGGCAAAAATCACGCCGGCAATTTTTGGCCCGATGATGTATCCCACGCCGAGATATTCAGAGGTTACATCGGCTCGGACAGAAGAGCCGGGATACCATTTGGGATTGTATTGCGGTGTCCCGGGGAAGGCGGAAAACAGGTTTCCGTTAGCGAAGAAGGTATACAGTCCGCCGAGCCCCAAACCGGCAAAAACGCGACTGGCGAATGAACCGCCCTTATCGCCGGCAATGAGCACGTCAGCGCATGCAGTTCCTTCAGGATAAAGAAGATTGCCGTGTTCCTTCACGATCAACTGGCGGCGTAGCGGAATCATGAAGCACACGCCCAGGCACCCGCCGATCAGCGCCAACAGGAAGATGCGTGACTGCTCCAGAGGAAAGCCAAGAAAGATGAGTGCAGGGAGGGTGAAAATCACGCCGCCTGCCACCGATTCACCTGCGGAACCGGCTGTCTGGACGATGTTGTTTTCTAGAATGCTAGCCTTGCCCAGAGCGCGCAAAATGCTGATGGAGAGAACGGCGATGGGAATCGAGGCGGCTACGGTGAGTCCGGCCCGAAGGCCCACGTACACGGTAACTGCGCCAAAGAGGACGCCAAACAGTCCGCCAAAGATAAGGGCTCTGATGGTAAGTTCCGGCCGAGTTTCGTCCGCGGGCACGTACGGTTGAAATTTTGGGTCTTCAAGTTTCGCTGGTACGGTTTCGGCCACAGTTTCCTCCACGTCAGTTATCAGGCGCGCATGAAATCGAGGGGCAAGTTAGCACATCCGCACGGCTTGTTACAAATTGGCGCACCACGAACGCCACCGCTGCGTTCGCAGTCCGTCAATAGATTACACAAAGCCCTTCTCATCATTCCGCATCTGGATGTTTGCGCATTTCGTTGCTTCCCAGCAGCAACAAAGCTATACTCTGGCTTGAGCACAGCCTTCTACGCATTTTTGAAGGAGGTAGTCTTCAGTAGTAGTGCATTAGACCGGGCTCAGCGGGTTCCCCATCGCACCACACAGTTGCGCGATGCAATGAGAAGTGCGGTCAAAGCTGCCTCGTCCAGTTTGTTTTCCCTCCTGTTTCCTTCCGATTGCCGCATCTGTGGCGCTCCTCTCACGACGATTGCCAGTCTTCCAGTGTGTGAACCGTGCCTGGCGCAAATTACTCCTCTCGATGGACCTCTGTGCCGCGTGTGCGGCGAGAAGCTATTCAGCAGCATTGTGGAAAGCGAAAATGATTCCCTGTGCGGGATGTGCCGCCGGGTAGAGCCTCGATTCCGTCGTGCAGCGGCCTATGGCGCGTATGAAGGCACGCTGCGGGACCTGATCCATCTTTTTAAATACAAAGGAACCAGGCCGGCAGGAAAACTACTGGGCGGCCTGCTTAACCAGGCCGTTGCGGCCATGGCTTTGCCCGATTCTATGATCGTGGTTCCGGTACCGTTGTGGTCGGGCAAGCGTAATTCACGCGGCTTTAACCAGGCAGAGGCTATTGCCCGGACTTTCATGAGCTTTCAGGGGTCCAGCAGCATCCAATTGGATACGTCGATTCTGGTCAGGACA
>DATCAX010000012.1:0-4500 GCA_036512375.1 Candidatus Angelobacter sp.
GGCGGCTCATTGAGTCGCCTGTTTAGTTTTTTGCTCTCGTCAGGCTAAGTAACTGCCTTCGAGGAAAACTGGCTCTGCAGGATGCAGAAATGAAGTCTTTCAATTAGGTCCAGCAGTTCCGGGCGCACACTCGCTGCCACAAAGGAACGGCAATGCTTGCAAGTTGATTCTGTCAGCCGGGCATGCTGGCGGGTGAGACTGCGTCGAAATACACCATAATTGCGAGACGGTTTGGATCCACCGGAAGTGTTCATGGAATTCCTCCAAATCTGGGGAATCATGACACAAAAAGCCACAATAGGAAATGGATTAATGCCCTGAGGGTGGAGGGATGGATTCCCCCAGGATGACCTGTGAGAATCTGGGCATTATCGGTGACAGGTTAGGACTAGACGGGCCGACCGGGAAGATTGGTGGTGGAAGGATTTAAAAGCTTCCGCCTTCTCAATTCAACGTGCTTAAAAACCAGCCGAATCTTCTATTTGCCGGCAAACGATTCGGCCGCACTGGCAGCTAAACCATTTGATTTGTTCGGCATAGATTCGATTATCTTCATTTCATGCCAGTCATATGCGAATTCCTTCCCGCAACCGAGGCATGCCACGTACGTGCCGGTGAGTTGGGCCGCCGGTGAGAGCCGCTGGCCTGGCCGTTTCGTAATAGGAAAGCTGAAATTCTTGTGGCTACAACCGAACAGGACATCGAGCAGACTCGCCATAATTCACCACCCCCAACTACGGGTCTCCCTGGAAGGTTTAACTTGCCGACTCAGACAATAGTGTACTACAGGACATGTCCTAATGTACATATCAGTTCATGTCCCCCGTACTGTTACATTAGATTCCGAGTACCTGAAAAAGGTTCGTCGACCAATGAGCATAATTTTTCTCTCTGCGATATCATGTAAAAAGTACACGCTTGGTCGCCTATGTGAATGATAATGAAGGGAACAGCAGCTAGGTGGTTGTTTTCTTTTCAGACTTACTCGCGCGACACTTCGTCATAATAGCATCGTGGAGGCGGTTTCGGAGGTCTTCTGGCAGGACGTAAAGCTCATTATCGCGATAAATTTCGATGGTTTTCTGGGTGGTATTCATCACCACGTGGCATTCGTGGCACCAATGGAGATGCTCATCCAGCTCCATTTTCAGGTTTTCGCTGATCTTGCCGTCTAAATAATCGGTCAACTCTTTTAAGAACTCAGTGCACTTCACTGTTGGCCGTCCCCGCTTTTTTTATTCTTGAAATACCTGGAAAGACGTTCCCGGAGCTGCAAGCGGGCCCGCAGCAATCGCGATTTTACGGCAGGTACGCTCAAACTCAGCATTTCCGCTGTCTCCTCGGTGGAAAGTCCTTCTACGTCTCGCAAAACAAAAACCGTTCTAAACCCTGGGGAAAGACCTTGAATTGTCTTCTTCAGAATGTCGCCTAACTCTGAGGTCCCATACTGCTGCTCCGGATTGGGACTCCAGTCCGCGACTTCCCGTGGAATTGACCCGTCCTCTGTCTCGACGTCTTCGTCCAGCGAGACCGTCCGGTCATTGCGCCGTTTGCGCAACCGCATCAACGCTTCGTTCACGGCTATCCGAACCAGCCAGGTGTAGAACTTTGAATTTCCCTGGAACTGTTCAAGATTCTGATACGCCTTGAGGAACGCGTCCTGGACCACATCCTGGGCGTCTTCCTCGTTATGCGTGATGTGCTGCGCTATGCGGAAGACGTTGCGGTCATACCGCTTCACCAACTCGCTGAACGCCTCCAGATCGCCTTTCTTGGCGGCCTGGACGAGCGCCATTTCGCTGGTGATACCTTCCTCGGCCTTCTTTTGGATGGTTTCCATGCCGCTCCGACTCAAAATTAATTTACTATGTTCTGCGCCCCAAATGGGCCTTTAGTCGAAATTATTTCAGGACTTATATAAGACTGGGGACGTAACTTTTTGTTACTCCAGCTGATCATATTCTTTATGAATAAAAGCTTGCTTCTCGTATTTGCCTTAATTTTTGTCATGCTGGCGGTTGGCTGCCGCAATCAGCCGAAATCGACCGCGGACGCGCACATTCAGGTTGTGATGAAGAAATACACCATTGAGCCGTCCGTCATTCACGTTAAGGCCAGCCAGACCACAGAATTAGAGATCTCCACAGCGGACGTCCAGCATGGCTTTGACGTACCCGGCCTGGGCGTCAAAGAGCCGGTACGCAGCGGTCAGCCGGCCATCGTTACCTTGAAAAACCCGCCCAAGGGGGAATACAAGGTGGTCTGCGGGATTATCTGCGGTCCACACCATGACGATATGGTGGCCAAACTGGTAGTTGAATAGGGCACGTTATCGGCCGCTCCCCTGCTCCTCACTGGTGAAACCGGTTTTTTACCGGTGCTCTGGTAACGACTAAGATGCCAGAGGTGTAGACATCAGTAATCTCACGGGTTGATACTGACTGAGGAACCCTTATAATCGCGGCCAAGGCATGCCACGTCCGATAGAAATCCAGAACATCATTGAAGAGGCCGTTGCTGAAGTGCTTGACGCAGCCCTGCCCCGGCTCCGCTCTGAGATCGTGCGCCGAGCAGTGGAGGCGGTGGAGTCGCTTGCGCCCGCGCCGGGCTCCTCTCCCAGCGATCTGCTGAACGCCGCGGCTGCTTCCATCTATGAGTCCGGATCGCAAGCAGAGATCCTGCGCCATCTGCTGGAAGGCGAGGCCCGATTTGCCGGACGCGTCGCCCTGTTCGTGGTAAAGGGGAACGCAATCAATGGCTGGCAGGGAATTGGGTTTGAAGATAACGACGCCATCAAGACGGTGAGCGTCAACACCGGCTCCGGACTAGTCAGCAAGGCGATTGAGGCCCGCAATCCGGCAGCAGGTTCACCGCAGGAGTTTGATCCCGGATTTATTACCGCGATGAAGTCTCCGGCTGATGATCAATGCCTGGTGTTGCCGCTGGTGGTAAAGGACAAAGTTGCGGCCGTGATTTATGCCGATGCCGGCACGGTACCGGGCGGCACACTTGACGCTTCTGGTCTCCAGGCCCTTACGCGCTTTGCGGCCGTCTGGTTGGAACTGGCGGCCCTGCGGAAGGCTTCTGGATCGGCCATGGAGGAGGTTTCTCAACCGCAACCAGCGGGCACGCTGGCGGCGAGTGCGCCCGCTTCAGCGCCTGCTACCTCAGGGTCAGAAGAGGATGAACTACACAAGAAGGCCCGGCGATTTGCCAAACTCCTGGTGGAAGAGATTAAGCTGTACAATCAACCCAGGGTTGAGGAAGGCAGACAGCACAAAGACTTGTATGACCGCTTGAAAGTGGACATAGAGAAGAGCCGGTCCACTTACGATAAGCGATATGCGGAGTCCGCTGTCGCTTCAGCCGACTACTTTACACAGGAATTAATCCGAATTCTGGCGGAGAATGACGCTTCACTCATGGGCGCCGGTTTTCAGCGAAGTTGAAATCAGTGCAGGTCAGACGTTTCTTACTCTCTCTTCTTATAGTGCTGGTGTCGGTTCAGGCGGGCTTTTCCCTCCAGGCAGCCGGAAAGAAATCCCCTTCCGCCAAATCGAAAAAGGCGGCAGGGGCCGCGCAGAAAAATGCGCAGGCGAAGCGCAAGCTCGGACATATCAAGCGCGCGTTCGTTGCTTCGGCCGATCTGCGGCCCATGGCGCAGCAGCTTCTGGAAAACCGCACACCGCAGGCGTATCAAGGCGTGGAGGCCTATGCGCGCAAGCATGCGAAAGATGATGCCGGCCCGCTCGCATGGGTAGTGATCGGCTACGCGCATTATCTTGACAAAGATTACGTAAGCGCCCGCTCGTCGTGGGGCCGCGCAAAGTTGCTGGAGCCTTTGCTCGGCGATTATCTCGCTTATCTGCAAGCTATCTCCTATCAGGAAGAAAATAATCACGCTGCTGTACTGCAAGCGCTGGATGGTTTCGACGAGAAGTATCCGGACTCACTCCAGTCGCACGATGCAGCCATGCTGTATGCCACTGCGCTGATGGCGACGGGCGCACCTGCAAAGGCGGCGGCGTTTCTGGAAAAGCATCGCCAGCCGGTGAAGTCTGACATCGAAATCACTCTGGCGCGGGCGTATCTCTCTGCGGGAGACAAGAGTAAAGCCAGCGACATCTTCCATAAACTTTACTTCGAAATGCCGACCAGTCCTGAGGCGGACGCAGCCGCAATTGAATTACGAAACATGGGGGAGATGCAGCCAGTCGGCAGCTTCGATCAGGGGCACAATCGTGTCTTTCTACTGACCAAAGGCAGGCGCTTTCAGGACGCGCTGAATGAACTGAGTCCGCTGGTGGAGCAGGCGCCACCGGAGCGACTGATTGACATGCAGGTTGAGTTTGCCGCCGCGCTTTACCGCAATCACAAGCGCGATGATGCGCAGCATCTGTTTGAGAGCGTTCTTCAGAACCAGTCCTCTTCGGTGGATGCGAAGGCGCAGACGCTCTACTTTCTTGCCGAGATAGCGCGTGACAAGGACGATGGGGAGAA
>DATCAX010000013.1:0-6508 GCA_036512375.1 Candidatus Angelobacter sp.
TCAGCCATAAAGACAAAACCGTTCTCCATCACGCCAACCACATGAACGGTTTTACCCTTGAAATCACTGGAGATTCGTCGCGCCATCTCCTGCACACGCTTCTTGATCTGCTCAGCGGACAGGAGAACTCTGGAATATTCAGACTGAACGCCGCTCACTCTTCTACCTCAGCACTCATTTTTACCTCCTCGATTAGGACAGCGTCTCCGGAACTGCTGGCAAAGTCCTGCGAGGCCGGAAAGGATCGCATCCAGACGATTTGGCCCGCGCTCTCTATAACCAGCCAGGCTTTGCGCTGGGCATACGAAAACTCCTGTCCCAATCGACTAGGTTGCAGCAACTTTTTTACTTTCTTTGGGGATTGGCTGTGCGCCGGAAAGAATTTGTCGCCAGCACGCCAATTTCTAACTGTCAGCCTGCGCCCCAGCAAGCTTGCGTTCAGAAGCGTTGCCGCATTATAACCTGAACCCTTTTGTTTCCCATCACTTATTAACCGCGCCCGAATGATAATCCCCAGCTCCGGCACAGCAACTTCACCCGGAATCGGCAGGAAATAGCAGTAATTCTCAGGTGGTTTTTGTACGTTTCTGCTGAATTGGATCTCACGTGCTGTTCGATTTGCCCTTAGACCATCCGGCAGCACAAGCTTTGCGCCCGGCTTTCCTTGTTCCGCCAGGGCCGTAAGCTGTTGAATATGCTTGAATTCAAGGCTAACGCCTAGCCGTTGGGCGGTTCCATGCATCGCTTGCCGTCGGATGGCCAAAGGAAGAGCGCGCAAAGCTGACAAGTCGAGTGCCAGAATGCCCTGCAATTCGCCACTTGAGCTGCGTCCACTACGGGTAGGCTTTCCCTCATGAACCAGCCGCGGCAATAACGAGGCACGTTCATTGCCCCAATACTCATCTTCAGCCTGCGCCAGTTCGGCTAAGTCGGCCAAGGTCTGCCGAATGGCCGGATTGAAGTCCCTTTCGAGCAGCGGCAGCAGCGTGTGCCGGATGCGATTACGCGTATGGCCAAGATCGACGTTGGATGAGTCTTCGCGCCAGCATTGGCCCTTGGCTTTCAGGTATGCCTCAACTTGTGGCCGGCTGGTGCTCAGCAAGGGCCGCACCAGGTGCTTTGCTTTCTGGGACGGAGCAATACCAGCCAGCCCGCGTGCGCCGGTTCCACGCAGGATTCGCATCAATACGGTCTCCGCCTGATCGTCCAGCGTATGTGCCGTGGCGATCTTGTCGGCCTTGCCTTGCTTGATCAGTTCGGCAAACCACTGGTGGCGCAACTCCCGGGCAGCCGTCTCAATGCTGCTTTTGCTCTCGGCTGCATGCTCCGGTACATTGCCTGAGCCGGAATGGAACTCGAGCTGGAAACTTGCCGCGAGTTCTTCCACGAACTTATTGTCCGTGTCAGCCTCCGCGCCGCGAATCTGGTGATGGAAATGCGCCACTGAGAGCACAATGCCCAGTGTTTCGTGCAGCTCAATCAGAATGTGAAGGAGTGCCACCGAGTCGGCGCCGCCTGAACACGCAACCGCCACACGTTCTCCGGGATTGAGCAGGTGCTGCTCGCCGATATATTTAAGGACGTCTTCCAGCATTAAGACCTATAAAAACGCTCTTACCATTGTGAGATATTTGCGGATCTAAGTACAGGAACCGGGCGTGCTCGGATTTGCTTCCTCCGCCCGCCACGAGCCGCTGCAAAGTTGCTATACTTTTCTCCCCGATGAAGGTCACAGTCATAATTCCCGCAGCCGGTCTGGGCACACGCATGGCGCCGGCTGGCAAGAAAGGCGCTCTCTCAAAGCAATTCTTCGAAATCAACGGCACGCCCATTGTCATTCACACGCTGCACGTCTTTGCTCGCAATCCGCAGATCAGCCAGATCGTTGTGGCTCTGCGTAAGAATGAGATTGAGCGCTTCACCCGGCAACTGGAAAAAGAAAAGCTGGCTGGAAAAGTGAAAGTGGTAGAAGGCGGAGAACACCGCCAGGAATCAGTAGCCAATGCGCTCTCCCAGTTGAAAGCTTCTCCGGGCGACATTGTGCTGGTCCATGACGCGGTGCGGCCCTTTGTCGATGATGAAATTATCGCCAACGTAATCCATGAAGTGGAACGCCATGGCGCAGCCATCGCCGGGCTGCCGGCGGTCGATACCATCAAGCAGGTAGAACGCGCAGCGGAAGGCGCGATTATCACTTCGACGATTCCGCGGGAACGCATCGTGCAGGCGCAGACGCCGCAGGGTTTCCGTTATGAACTGATCAAGCGCGCCTTTGACAGCGCAGCCGCCGACGGCTTTACCGGCACCGACGAAGCTTCATTGGTGGAACGCCTGGGCGAAAGCGTGTGGGTAGTGATGGGATCTGCCAGGAACATCAAGATCACTACGCCGGCGGACATGGAACTGGCGGAATTCCTAATGGCACAAGCGACTTCAACTAAAGCGGACTTGGCAGGATGACAATCCGAATTGGCTACGGCTGGGACTCCCATGAATTCAAAAAAGGTGTTGCGCTCAGGATCGGCGGTGTTGAACTAGCTCACAGCAAAGGCCTCTCTGGCCATTCCGATGGCGACGTTCTGCTGCATGCTTTAACGGATGCTCTGCTGGGAGCCGTGGCGGCAGGAGATATTGGCGGATATTTTCCACCATCCGATCCCAAGTGGAAAGGCGCCAACTCGGTCATTTTTCTTGAGGAAGCACTGAAGCAGGTCCGGCTTGCCGGCTACAAAATCAGTAATGTAGATTCCACATTGATTCTGGCTGAACCCAAGATTGTTCCGCACGCAAAGAAAATTCAGGCACGCGTTGCCGAGTTGTTGGGCCTAAAGCCGAACCAGGTCGGAATCAAAGCCAAGACTCCGGAAGGCATGGGCACAGACAATGCTGCGATCGCGCACGTAGCGGTGTTGCTGGAGCAGGCTGCGAAGCAATCACTCCCCAAGAAAAGTGCTCGCAAAAAGAAAGGCAAAGCATTGAAACGCGGAAGAAAGAAGTAAGCGGGAGGAAAGGAAGAAAAAATCCTCTCTGTCCCCGGGTGTTTTCAAGAGTGATCTTACGGATTCAATTTCAGCCATCTAGGCCATGAGCAACCAAGGATTGAAATCGCTGGCTTTGGCGTGTAAGGCATTAGCCATTGCCACCTCGGTTGTTCTGCCGATGCTTGTTGGTCATCGTTGGGGTATTAATCCGATTGCTGATGTCCAAGTGGTTGGTCTGGCAATTCTATCGCTGACTCCGAATCGCTGGCTTGTATTCTCACGAATAACCTTTGTCGTTTTCCTTCTGCTGACGTTGTTTCCGTTCCGCGTTTTCTTTCACGTTTCTGCTTTCAAAGGTGTCGACTTGGGAGTGATATTACCAGGCATTTTATTGGCGGGTTTTCTTTTTGTTCCGTTGCCTCTGTCGCTTGTATTGAGTCGGAAACGCGTTCAGCGAGGAGATAGGTTTATGTATGCGTGACACACTTTTGTAGCTAAACTGCGTCAAATCACCGCAACCCAGAACTTGTCACCTTGTCTCATGCACACGCGTGCTGCTAACCTAAGCTGCCTCGTCGGACGATATTTCACTCCTGGTTGGTGTATATGATGAAGCGTCTCTCCCTTCTGTTCCTGATCATTGCTCTCTTCGGTTGCGCTCTGAGCGCGCATGCAAGTGGCCCCTTGCTCATGCAGAAGCCCACGCTGTCAAAAACGCACATCGCATTTGCCTATGCAGGCGACCTCTGGCTGGTTGCGCGCGAAGGCGGCGAAGCACGGCTGCTGACCAGCGGCGACGGAACGAAGAGCGATCCGGTCTTCTCACCTGACGGCAGCATGATCGCATTCTCCGGCGACTACGACGGCAATGTGGACGTTTACGTAATGCCAAGCTCAGGCGGCGTTCCGCGACGGCTCACGCACCATCCGGCAGTTGACGAAGTGGTAGGCTGGGCGCCCGACGGCAAATCCCTTTTGTTCCGCTCCACCCGCAACAGCTATTCGCGCTTCAACCGGCTGTTCACGGTCTCGCTTGAGGGCGGCTTGCCGCATGAACTCCCGCTGCCTACCGCTGAATCCGGAGCGTTCTCGCCGGACGGCAAGCATATCGCTTACGTTCCCGTGGATAACAACCGCAGACTTTCCGCCATAGGATGGAAGCGTTATCGTGGCGGCAAAGCGTCACGGGTGTGGATCGCAAACCTATCTGACTTGGGGCTGGACCAGGTACCGCGCGAGACTTCGAATGACGGCAATCCCATGTGGATCGGTGGTAAGGTTTATTTTCTCTCCGACCGCAATGGTCCATTCACGCTGTTCTCCTATGATCCGAAAGACAAGAAAGTAGAGCAGGCACTTCCCAGTAACGGCGCTGATATCAAGTCAGCTTCCGCGGGTCCCGGCGCGATTGTCTATGAGCAGTTTGGTTCGTTAAATCTTTTTGATCCAGCGACGGGCAAGTCCAAAGCAGTTGCTGTGACTGTGCCCGCCGATCTGCCCAATGTCCGGCCGCACTTCAAGAAAGTTGAAAGTGAAATTGCGTCGGCCGCGCTTTCTCCCAGCGGCGCCAGGGCGGTGTTTGAAGCTCACGGTGAGATCCTTGCTGCACCCGCCGAGAAGGGCGACATCCGCAATCTGACCAATACACCCGGCACTATGGAGCGTGATCCTTCCTGGTCGCCCGATGGCAAGTGGGTGGCGTACTTCTCTGATGAGTCTGGCGAATATCAGCTTTTTCTGAAAAATCCCGACGGCATGGGCGAGGCAAAAAAGATATTGCTGGGAGCACCGGATTCTTTTTACTACCAGCCCATCTGGTCACCGGACAGCAGGAAAATTGTTTTCAGTGACAAGCGGCTTAACGTCTGGTACGTCGATCTGGCCAAGGGCGCCGCGGTGAAGATTGACACCGATACGTATGACGCTCCGCAGCGCACGCTCGATCCAGTGTGGTCGCCAGACAGCCGTTGGGTCGCCTATTCCAAAACGCTCTCAAGCCACATGCACGCAATATTTGCGTATTCGCTCGAACAGGCCAAGAGCCTGCAACTCACGGATGGCCTGAGCGATGCGCGTTTCCCAGCCTTTGACCAGAAGGGACAGTATCTGTTCTTCACGGCCAGCACTGACGTGGGCCCGACGACGGGCTGGCTCGATCTTTCCAGTATCAACCGGCCGATTACCCGTAGCGCGTATCTGATGGTCCTGCGCAAAGATCAGCCATCACCCCTGGCGCCGGAAAGTGACGAAGAAAAAGCCGCGGACGACTCCAAGCCAGATACCGACAAGTCTTCGAGGACCGAAGAGAAGACAGACCAGGAGCCGGCAAATACTGAAGAGAAAGCCAAGGCGCAGGATGCCCGCGCCGCCAAATCGGTCAAAAACGAAGGCGTCGTAGTGCGGATTGATGCGGAAAACATCAGCCAGCGTATTGTGGCAATGCCCATTCCGCCGCGCGACTACAGCAAACTCATTGCCGGCAAAGCCGGAACTATCTTCCTAATTGAAGACTCCGCACGTCCTGGACCGGACCAGCTGAACACGCTTTGGCGTTTTGATCTAACGTCGCGCAAACCGGAAAAACTGATGGAAGGCGCGAACGACTTTACCGTCTCATTCGACGGCAAAAAGATGCTTTACAGCAAAGGCCGTCGTGAAAACAAAAAATGGTTTATCAGTTCAGCCACGGCTCCGGCGCGTGCTGAAGGTGGTCCGGCGGCAGCCAAGCCGGAGACGCCGCTGGCTTTGACGAAAATGGAAGTGCGCGTCGATCCCCGCGCGGAGTGGAAGCAGGAATACAACGAAGTCTGGCGCATTGAGCGCGATTTTTTCTACGATCCCAATCTGCACGGCCTGAACCTGCCCGCCACCAAGAAGCAATTCGAACCGTATCTGGAAAACGTGGGAAGCCGCATTGACTTCAGTTACCTGCTGGCAGAGATGCTCGGAGAACTTACGGTGGGACACATGTATATTCGTACCCCTCCGGAGCCGCCCGCGGAACAGGGCAAAGTCGGCCTGCTGGGTGCGGAATACACAATCGAGAATGGCCGTTATCGTTTCTTCAAGATCTATCAGGGTGAAAACTGGAACCCACAGTTGCGAGCGCCGTTGACACAGCCAGGGGTAAACGTCCAGGAAGGCGAATACCTGCTAGCCGTGAACGGCCGCGAGTTGCGCGGGACAGATGAAATCTTTGAGCTGTTTGAAGGTACCGCAGAGAAAGCAACGGTGCTCAAAGTTGGGCCGGCAGTGGATGGAAAAGGCGCTCGCACCGTGACCGTGGTGCCGATCGAAACGGAAGCCGCATTACGCAACCGTGCATGGATTGAAGGCAATCTGCACAAGGTCGACAAACTCAGTGGAGGGAGGCTGGCTTATGTCTATCTGCCGGACACCGGCTTTGGCGGCTACACATCATTCAATCGCTACTTTTTTGCGCAGGTAGGGCGCGAAGGGGCCGTGATTGACGAACGCTTCAACGGCGGCGGCTCTGCGGCTGATTACGTAATCGACTACCTGCGGCG
>DATCAX010000014.1:0-11038 GCA_036512375.1 Candidatus Angelobacter sp.
GGTTGCGTCATTTTGCTCGGAAGCCTGACGTGGGCGGCCCAGTCAGAAACACGGCTTATCGAAGCCGGCAAGAAAGTCAAAGTCACAGGTCGAGTCCTGTCTCGGAGCGGAGATCTAGTCAGTGTCTATGACAAAGGCTCAGGTGAGGTCGTTGTTGTCAATCTCAATGCCAGCACCAAAGTCGAACGCACGCGGGGCAAGATCTTGTTTTTCCGCCACACGAGTATGGACAAGACGGCGCTGGTACCTGGTTTGACGGTAAAGGTAGAAGGCCCTGGCAATGCCGAGGGACAGATTGAGGCCGACAAGATCTCCTTTGTTCCGGACCCGTTCGCTGTTGAAGTGGCCGAAGAGCTGCAGATCATGGCCAGTCAGAGAGCTGCTAAACAGGCGCAATACACTGCGAACCGGGGCGTCGCGGCGGCAGGCGATGCGCAGTCCACGGCGGAACAGGCGCAAACTGCGGCGAATGAAGCTGGAGTAGTGGCGACGGAAGCAGCTGCCGTTGGAATTCTCGATGCCCAGGCTCTTCAGATCGTGAACACACGCGTGTCAGACCTGGACGACTATAAGACCGTCGCCGAAGGCGGCATTTACTTTTCCAACGATCAGGCTGCTCTGGACGACGCCGCGAAGAAAGACCTCGACACACTTGCGACGCTGGCCATGTCACTCGACGGATACATGATCGAAGTCCGTGGCTATGCCTCGGCTTCTGGACCACGCGACGTGAATCAGAAGCTCAGCGAGGCACGGGCCGCGGCGGTTACCCGGTACCTACAGGAAGTCAAGGACGTACCCATCCAACATATCCTGACCCCTGTTGGTTACGGCTCAACCCACCCCGACCCGCCCAACAACGGTACTCATGGCCGTGCTTTGAACCGCCGCGTTGAGGTGAAAGTGCTGGTGCACGGCGATTTGCAGCATGAAGACGTGACGATTCCGACAACGCTGTCACAAGATTGACGTCGTGAACTTTCATTTTTCTGAACTGGCGGAGCGCACGAGTACTGGAAGTCGCCTGCCGGGGCAAGGCGGATATTGGAAACCAGCGTGACAACAGTCAGGAGATGTTGCAGATTCGGTGATCGAAGAGCAGTGAAATGGAAAAAGGCGGAAGTCTTTATGAGCAGGCAAGAGTTGAAAAAGTGCGCGCACATAACATGCCTGTGCGACGTGAAAGATGGAGACGAGTACTGCGGGGACGTTTGCCGTGGCAGGGGCCGTGACAACGTGGAGATCGCGTGCCAATGCGACCATCTGGCATGTCCCTGTGTTGTTGCGGTGGCTACTGTCACAAGACAGTCCAGCCACCAGGAGAATTAATCATGAATCATTTAAAACAAAGTTTGTCTTTCTTATTTTCATTTTGTCTTGTATTAACGACGGCGCCGGGAGCGCTCGCCTATCAAGCGGACCAAACCTCCGTGCAAGTGCCGGTTCAGGCCGCGAAGCAAGCTCCGGCACAGCTGCAGCAACTGGTAGCCCCGATCGCGTTGTATCCGGACTCCCTGGTTGCACAGATACTGGCAGCCGCCACATATCCCGATCAGGTTGTGGAAGCAGATCGATGGATGCAACAGAACGCGGATCTCAAGGGAGAACAACTCGGCCAGGCGGTTGATAAACAACCCTGGGACCCAAGTATCAAAGCCCTCGCAGAATTTCCTTCGGTACTCGGCAACATGGACAAGAATCTTTCATGGACCTCGTCACTCGGCGATGCTTACGTCAATCAGCCACAGGACGTGATGAGCGCTGTGCAGGTGATGCGTCAACGCGCCGAGAAGGCGGGGAACTTAGAAACCACATCGCAGGAAAATGTGTCCCAGCAGGGACAAACAATTGTGATTGAACCTGCCGACACCCAGATCGTTTACGTGCCCGAATATGACCCCTGGCTCGTGTACGGAGCGCCCATCGGAGTCTGGCCAGGCTGGTACGACTATCCAAGTCTATTCCTGCGCGGCCCCGGAATTGGATTCGGCTTGGGCTTTGGCGTCGGCTTCTTTGGCGGGTTTGGCTGGGGGTTTCACCACTGGGGAAGTGACTGGGATCACCGCAATATCATTTTTGACCACCACAGCTTCGAGTCCCACAGCAGAACTTTTTTCAACCACGACGCATTCAATCGCGGCCGAGGCGGCTTCAACTATCGCCAGCCCGACTCGGCCACGGCGCGGCTGGTTTCAATCACGGAAGTCAGGGTTTTCACGCCGGCAGTCCGGAACGGGCACCGACATTTCATGGATCACCTGCGATGGGGCACCAGTCCGGTATGCACTCCGGCGCCTTCAGCGGCTTCGATCATGGCGGCAGCGTGAGAGGAATGTCCTCTCGCGGACAATCGAGTCTGGGTGGAGGCTTTCATGGCGGTGGTTTTCATGGTGGGGGCGGTGGCCATGGCGGCGGAGGTCACAGGTAACTCGAATCGGTTCACCGCAAACGGCAACTTTCAGCAGATTGCGAACAGGAGTTAAAAATCATGCGTGTATCAGGTAAAAAAGTGGAAGCCTTTTTCGGAACGCCAATGGCTGCCGTGGTGGTGGCTGCAGTTGTGCTCGTGGGCGGGTACTTTCAGTTCGGCTTTGCGCAGCAGCGACAAACGACGTTTTCGTCTGCGCAAGAAGCCACCCGCGCGCTCTACATGGCTGTCCAGGCTCACAATGACCGGGAAGTGATGGACATCCTCGGCGCCGGAAATGAACTTGTTTCGACCGGAGACGACGTTCAAGACAAACTCGAGAGCGAGCAGTTTGTCCAGAAATACCAGGAGATGCACCGCCTGGTACGCGAGCCGAACAAAACCACGGTGCTGTACGTCGGCGCTGAAAACTGGCCTTTCCCTATTCCGTTAGTATCCAGGAAGGGCGTTTGGCGCTTCGATTCGCAGGCCGGAAGCGACGAAGTTCTGTGCCGGCGGATCGGGGACAACGAAGCAATGGCAATCGGCGCCTTTCGCTTGCTTGTCCTGGCGCAGCAAGAGCATCTGGCGCGGTCGCGAGATGAAGGCACAGTCCCGGAGTACGCAACGCGCTTTGTCGGCGTGAAAGGCGCCTATAACGGATTGGACTGGACAACGGACGGTGCGCTCCCGGAGGCGCTGGCAAACGCGGGAATCTCTAATGAGTCGACAGAGATCGCATCCGTGGTTCCTTACTACGGTTACTACTATCAACTCTTGACGGCGCAAGGGAAACACGCGCCAGGCGGGGTCAAAAGTTATCTTTCTAACGGTAAATTGACTGGCGGATTCGCCTTCGTAGCCTATCCAGCGGAGTATCGCTCCTCAGGCGCAAAAACGTTTGTCGCCGGCCCGGATGGAATTGTGTACGAGAAAGATCTCGGCGCGGAAACAACAAAAACTGCAAGGTCCATGACCCAGTACGACCCTGATCCAAGCTGGCACGTGGCCGAACAGTAACGTGGACGCTCGATAATCCCGCTATCACCGGGGCCGTCGTAGGCGTCAGGAGCGCAGCAACTTGCAGAAAATCATTATTGCGGCGCAGGTTCGTTTGAGTGCCCGCGAACTGGAAGAAATCGCCCAGGCACAGATGGCCGAAGAGGGTGAGTGGTCTTTCTGGTAATGATGACCGGACGTTTGCGGTCCGGCCAACACACTCACGAAAGGAGGAAGACGTATGAAAATTCGATCATCACTCTTGCGCCTTGGGTTGTTTGCGCTGGCTACCGTGATCCTGATGGTTTTGTTCCAGCGCAAGACTGTCACTCTTGCGAATGCACCCCAGGTCATTGCACACAATGGTATCGCCTCGTTCACGCTTCATGCCGTGCGCGACGGCGCGGGCCGGGACGCCTTCTCCTTCAATGGCCAGCTCACTCCACCGTTGGTACGAGTCTCGCCCGGCGACACATTGAATATCACCTACGTCAACGATCTACCGCCCGCTTCAGGCGAGCAGTGCTCAATCGGGCCCTGCCAGAACATGACGAACCTGCATTTTCACGGCTTGGGCGTCTCGCCAAAAGCTCCGCAGGATGACGTTCTCGACATGACGGCCATGCCGGGTCAGAGGTTGAACTACAGCGTTCACATTCCGTTGGACCAGCCGCCGGGTCTTTACTGGTATCACACGCATCCGCACGGCGAAAGTGAACGCCAGGTGCTTGACGGGATGTCAGGCGCCATCATTGTGGAAGGTATTGACCGTTATGTTCCTGAGGTGCGGGTGCTCCCTGAGAAAGTAATTGTGCTGCGCGGGCGGTCGCTCGAGCATGACGCCAACTCGGAGCTGTTGAAGAAGAAAGCAGAAATTGCCTCGCCCGGTTGCGGCCGGACGACGGAGACGCCGGAGCGCGTTTTTACAGTGAATGGAGAGATACGACCTGGCATGAACCTCGCCCCAGGCGAGCGCCAGTTCTGGAGAATCGTGAACGCTTCCGCAGACAGTTACGCTGATGTGCAGCTGGACGGCACCCCCTGGGAAGTCGTGGCTCTTGACGGCATGCCGCTCGGTTATCACGATCCTGAAAACCCTGTGCGTCTGGAGAACCACGTTCTGCTTCCCCCGGCTTCACGTCTGGAAGCGATCGTCACAGGCCCGCCAGGAAGAACTCACGCGGTCCTGCGTACACGGTGCGTTGATACCGGCCCGGATGGCGATCCTGCCCCGGCGATGGTGTTGGCAGATGTTGTGTCTGTGCCTTCATCTCCTGTTGCAGCAGCCCCCGTCACCCGGAGCGCTGTGCCTGCACACTTGCAGCCGGACTTTGCGCGCCTGGAATCAGGACCGCCAGAGTTTGTTGCGACGTTTACGGAAGATAAGAACGGCTTTTACATCAACGGCCGCCGCTACAGCCCTGATGCGGATCCGATGTTGCGCGTGAAAGTCGGCACCTATCAGCATTGGCGCGTCGTCAACAACACACACGAGTTGCATCCGATGCACATTCATCAGGTGCACTTCTTCTCTTATGCCCAGAACGGCGTGCAACTTCCACAACCTGAGTGGCTGGACACGGTCAGCGTACCTTACGGCGGGTCCGTTGACATGATCGTGGACTTCACGAATCCCGTGATCCGTGGAATGTCAGTCTTTCACTGCCATCTGCTCAATCATGAAGACAAGGGAATGATGGCCAAAGTTTTGTTCGAGTAGTTCAGACAAAAGGGAGACTGCCGATTTGGCCCGTAGAGAAAAGAGGGAGAATTTCGCGAATGCCGTGTAGTTCTTTGCTCCTTTGGCACTCGCCGAATCAATAAAAGCTCCGAAAAGCGGCGAATTCAAGAGAAAACAGAGAGCAATTCTCTGAGTTGCAGACTGTCGGGCGGGGGAAGAGCCGTTCGAACTCTTAGTCCCCTTTGAATGTGCTATCGTACGGCGACATTTCTAGAATATCGGGTACTCACATTATTGTCTCTGTGTTCAAATTCTTATAAAACTGGCAATATGCAGCTAATTTCTAAGGGCCTTAGGGTATCAGTCGCCATTTCTTTTCTTATTGCCGCCGCTCTAGCCCAAGTACCTGCGCCGTCGCCGCAGCTCGCCGAACAGTCCTTCATCATAGAAAGGATGGTCACCCGGCACGTATTCAACGCTGATGGAACGGGCACGCGTACATCCGAGATGCGCATCAAGGTTTTGAGCACAGCTGGGGTCCAAGCACTGGGGTAGTTGGCGTTCGGGTACAACTCCGACAGCGAGCAACTGGTTCTCGACTATGTGCGAGTGCGGAAGCCGAGCGGTCAGGTGATCATCACATCCATAGAAAACGCTCCGGAAGCTTCCCTGCAAATCTCACGTGGCGCGCCTGTGTACACGGATTTCCGCCAGAAAAACATTTCGGTCGCTGCCCTCTCTTCCGGGGATACGCTTGAGGTCAAGGTCACGATAAAACTGCTGCATTCGCTCGCAAGAAACCATTTTTGGTTGAGCCTGTCCATATCGAAAATTCCATCCGGATTTTTATGATCCGCAGAGTCAGCCGCCAGTTCTTCCATAAATGAGAGAACCAGACCCAAAACACTCGATCTGCCCCTTTGAGGTGAAGCCGACGGCCGCGTGTGGCGCGCTGCAAGACAAGAACCTGATGGCGCAGCGCCAGAATTTCAGCTTGCAAGGCCGCGCGGGTACTGAGACAGCTTCGCAGAGACGAAAGTAGGAGGCAGCAAAATGTCGAACATGCGGAAGACAGAAGACTACAAGCGACCGTCATTTAAATTCAACTGATTCAATCAGAACGGAATTTCCACTAGGGACACCGACCCCAGGGAAGTCCTTTAAATTCAACATCAAAAAATGCAAAGAGCATTGAAACGGTGTTGAACCACGCGAGGCTTTCAGCGTCACATTTTTACCCCGGCCGCCGGCTCCATAAATTTGCTGACACCGCAAGAGGTTCAATTCAAAAGAGTTTGCTGAGCGCCCGCGATGCTAAGACCACTTGGTATTGTACTAGGGGTATCGCCTTTTCGATGCAGTCCAGCAATTTTTAGAATTGGAACGTTCGCAGCAACACTTCAGTGTCATTGGTGGATCAGCGTACCGATGGACGTTCCTGCCAGAGCACGCGAGAGGTTACCGGGAGTCAGGCCGTTTACGATCTGGAAACTTCGAGCGAGCTTGGCTCGCGTCAAGAGGTCAAGCACCGCCGGTTCAACAGGAAGGGTGGGAAGTTTTCTATCGATTAATTCCTGAGCTTGGATTTTTGGGATGAATTCCGCTGCGGGGTCGGTCTTAGGATCGGCAGTATAGAGTCCGTCAACGTCCTTGAGAAAGATCACACTCCGCGCGCCGAAGACTTCACCCACCAGATAGGAGCCGGCATCGCTCCCATGGGGCGGCAGCTTGCCCACGAGCGGCGGATGTTCCCACAACGAATACGGAGGAATCCCATTGAAGACCGCGCCCCGCGCTGCTGCCAGCATGGCGGGAAGCAGTTGTACCACGAAGGGCGCTTCCAGGTAGACGAAGCCATGCTTGGCGAGCAGGCAAGAGACCATGTAGGCATTTTGGGCGGAATCCTTGGCGCTCAAGGCGGCTAGGACGCCGGTGGGCAATCCCAGATCCAGCCCAATGGAGAAGATATGCCGGGAGCGCACGCCCGCGCCCACGCCAATGATCATGCGATGCTGTGACTGATTGGCGACAATCTCATCCAGCAAGGGCAGCAGAGCGGAGCGTCCGCGGTCCATGATAGAGCGTCCGCCGATCTGTATGACGTTGACGTCGGGCAGAATGGCGGTTACGTGCGATTCGGTCCGGGCGATCACATTCTTGTCAACCAAAGATTCCCGCATCAGCCGCGACTGCACGTGTTGTGCGCCCGGTTCATTTTGGTTCATGCCGCGCCTCCGTCGTGATAGATGATCGTCCCTACTGGCTCGCCGTTGAGCGCCGCCGTCAGTTGTCCCGGCTTGAGTCCGTTGACGAACTGAATCTCACGGACGTGACGCGCCCGCACCATAAACTCAAGCACGGCGCGTTCCACGATCAGATCGTCCAGATCGCGAGCCAGCAATTCCTGAACGCCAATGCGGGGGATGAACTCGCAGGAAGAATCCTTCTTGGGATCGGCGGTGTAGAGGCCGTCTTCATCTTTCACATAAATCATTTTGCGCGCGCCGAACACCTCCGCGATCAGGAAGCATCCGGTATCGGTGCGCTGCGGCGGGATGCGTCCAGTGGCCGGGTTTGGCTCCCACAGTTTGTATGGAGGCATGCCCTGGCAGACGACAGCATTGCGCTCCATCAGATAATGGGGCAAAGTGCTGAACCCTTCCGGTTCGATGAACGGAATCCCGTGCTGGGCCAGCAGGTAATGAAGCATTTGCGCGTTCTGCCACGCTACTGCCGTACCCAGTACAGTGAGCACTCCAGTGGGGAGACCTAGATCAATGGCCAAGCTGTAGATATGGCGCGCGCGTGTGCCCGCCCCTGTACCCAGGATCATCTTGTGGCGGTCCAGGTTGGCTACAATCTCTTCGACCAGCGGATAAACCGCGCTGCGCCCACGATCCATGATGCTTTGGCCTCCGATCTTAACCACGTTGACCCAGGGCAGGATGGCAAAGTTTGGTGTGTCTTCTGTGGCCCTCTGCACGGCAGCGTCATTCAGGGAACCCGATACCAACTGTTTACCGAGATCGGTGAGTATCGCGTTGTTGTCTATGTCTGTCATTGAAAATTAGCTCCGAGCTACTGGCTGCTAGCTGCTAGTAAAAACAAATGCAATTGGTAATTGGCCTTTAGTCTCATCCGTACAAACCATTGCTTACTTGAACAAGTGGTTAAGTTGTATCCGGTTCAGAATTCGAATACATCTAATTCAAAGGTGCGCTCCTCCGGAAACGCAGCGTCCAGCGAGCCGAATGCCGTTTTCGCCCAGGCGCCCAGCTGGTGCAAGGCATCTTCCTGAATCGAGGCCGGCAAAGCGGCGAAGCGCGCACCGGTACGGTGCCGAGCCAGAAACTCTCGCGGCGTTGTGCTGGCAGTCCAGGAGGCCACGCATAAGTGCAGTCGACGGCTGGCGGACGATTCCAGCCAGGCAAGCGCCTGGCGCCGTGCTTGTTGTGGCTGGTGCCGCACAACATTCATTTCCTCTAGAATCAAATTCAACTGATGTTTGAGTTGCGCATTCATTCCCTCTGGTGAAGAGACCGTGTGGCCCACCACAACGACTCCCGGAGTTCGCACAACGCGCCGGGTCTCATTGAGAATGCCCTGCCAGCTTCCTGCACCGCTCAGGACCTGCATCAACATCACCACGTCAAAAAAACCATCGCGGAACGGCAACTGCTCTCCATCGGCTTGCACCAGGCAGGCGCTCCCGGAACTCGCGCGAAACTCCCGCAGCATCGGAAAAGACAGGTCAATGCCCACATAGAGGTCCCCGGCGGCCACGAATACCTTGCCGAACCGTCCCGTCCCTGCTCCAAGATCGAGCACACGCGCTGGCGCTGGAACCGGTGCAGCGTGCCAAATCGCCGACCGAATGGCCTCCGGCACACCGCGGGGCAGAGGACGGTCGCGCTCGAAAGTGGCAGCGGTCGCATCAAACGCGGAAGAGATCGCTTGCTGCGTTGGTTGTTTGAAGGGTTGACTCATCGATAGCCCTCCGCCTGCAGCCGAAAGAGTTCGGCATAAAGTCCATTCTTTAATACCAACTCCTCGTGAGTTCCTTCCTCAGTGATTGCGCCCTGCTGCAGCACCAGGATGCGGCTGGCCATGCGCACCGTAGAGAACCTGTGCGAGATCAGCAGGGCCATCTGCCCTGACACCAGCTCGGCGAAGCGGGCAAAGGTTTCATATTCCGCGCGAGCATCCAGCGCCGCGGTCGGCTCGTCCAGAATCACAACCTGCGCGTTGCGAATGTAAGCGCGAGCCAGCGCGATCTTCTGCCATTCGCCTCCGGAAAGCTCGATCCCGCCTTCAAATCTGCGGCCGAGCATTTGCCGGTATCCAAAAGGAAGATTGTGCGCCAGCGCCGCTGCCTGTGATTTTTCCGCGGCCGCCACAATTGCATTGTGACTGGTGAAGTTTCCTCCGGGGTCATTGGCCGCAGGCTCAGCCATGCGGTCCAGATACTCCTGCACCTGGCTGATTTCGCCTATGCCGATGTTTTCATCCAGACGGAAGTCATAGTGCACAAAGTCCTGGAAGATTACCCCGATGGACCTGCGTACGGACTGCAGATCGTACTTGCGCAAGTCGACTCCGTCCAGCAGGATGCGTCCTTCCGTGGGATCGTAAAGCCGGGCCAGCAGCTTGGCCAGCGTGGTCTTGCCAGCGCCATTCTCGCCTACGAGGGCAATCTTTTCTCCGGGAGCGATGCGCAGGGTTACATGCCGGACCGCCCAGGCGTCACTGCCCGGATACCGGAACCCCACGTCCTCGAACACCAATCCTTGAGAGATGGGTACTGGTACGGCGCTGGCGCCGGGCGGAGAAACAATACTCGGTTGCATCTTGAAAAAATCGAACAGGTCCTGAATGTACAGGCTTTGCTCGTAGATGTTGCCCGCGCTTAGCAAAAGCCGCTCCGTCACGCTACGGCTGCGGGCAAAGGAAGCGGCGAGAAAAGTGAGCGTGCCAATGGTGATGATTCCGTAAAAACCGCGGCGCAGAATGATCACGTAAGCGGCGTAGTATCCCACGATCCCAAGCAGGGAAAGCAATGTGGCGGCGATGCCTTTACGTATGGCCAGACTGCGGTTGGCTTCATAGAAGCGACGCGCGAGCTTCCGGTAGCGGCTTACCAGCCATTGTGAAAGCCCGAACATCTGGACTTCTTTAGCGGTCTTGTCTCCGGCGCTCAGAAAACGCAGGTAATCCAACTGTCTGCGTTCCGGCGTCATGCGATAGAGCAGAGAATATTCCAGCGAGCTGAAATGAGTTTCCCCCAGAAAGCCGGGAAGCACGGCCGCCAGCAGCAGCGCCAACAACCAGGGACCGTAAACGAAGACCGCGACGGCTAAAGAAATCAGCGTCACAAAATCTTGTCCAACAGAGAGCAGTTGCGTCAACAGGCCGATGCGTCCGGTGGTCTGCCTTTGCGCGCGCTCCAGTTGGTCGTAGAACGCGGGATCTTCGAAATGGCGCAGATCAAGAGCAGCAGCGTGAGCAATGAGTTTCTCACTGATGCGATTGGAACAGAGGTCGCCGAACAGACCTTCGACCGCCGTTGAGGCCTTGTCCAGCGCCTCGCCCACGGCGACGACGATCAGCTCCAGCCCGACCAGAAGCCAGAGCCGGGAAAGGTTGGGCCGACCCATTCGAGCTGCAACCACCGAGTCAATAATCAATTTCGCGATCCAGAGAGTTGCAATTGGGATGGTGGCGCGCAGCAGTCGCAGCAGCACGATAGTGGTTGCATAACCGCGATGTGTTTCCCAGACCAGGCGCAGAAACGGGGGCAAGGAACGAAGCGCGCGAAATTTTTCCCGCCACGTGGACGCACCGCCGCGTGAAGGCTTGTCAGATAGCTTCGGCGACGTTGAAACCGCGGGTGGCAAAGCGTTTGTATTGTAATCCCCATTCTTGTTCGGAGTGACAGGGGATATGCCTGCAGC
>DATCAX010000015.1:0-3127 GCA_036512375.1 Candidatus Angelobacter sp.
CCTTGCCCGGTTGCAGGCTCAGCGGAGGATTAGAAAGATCTGCGCATTGTCCGGGGCTAATGCCGTCTGGATTGGGAGCATGGCCCTGATTGGCACGCGGCGGCATTGCGTGATCATAGAAACCGCCGTGCTCGTCATACGTGAAAAGAATAATGGTGTCATTCCAGAAAGGACTGTTGCGCACGGCGTTCACAACCTGAGATACGAAAGCCTGTCCGCGTTGAATGTCCGTCGGCGGATGCTCATCGTTTTCTTTCGTGATGCCAAGCACGCCCAGATTGGGATCAACGAATGAGACTTGCGGCAACGGAGGCAGCCCCGGTGCGCCCGCAATCTGTCCCAGGAAGACCGGAAGTGGAAGGAAATGCGGATCGATGGGGCTGGGGAAAGGACGGAAACTGCCGCCCTGCGGGACATCCTGAAAATAGTCCGCCCAGGTGACGCCATGTTTTTCCATCAGATCAAAGATCGTGCCGGTGATCGGTTTATAACCCCCGCTTCCCGGAAGCGGAAAACTGTCGCTGGTGGTGAGATGGCCAAACGAGGTAGCAGCCATCAGGTAAGAGCGATTCGGGAATGTCGGCCCAAGAACCGAGGCGAAGTAACGGTCATTCACTGAAAATTTCTGCGCCAGATCGTAATAGAACGGGATTTCGTTCTGGTTATAGAAAGCCATGGTCTGGTCGTCAATGGCATTTTCTACGCCTTTATCGATCTGCTCAGTCTTGTCGTTGATGAGAACAAAGCCGTCCATTAGCGCCTGGAACAAAGTGTCATTCGGATTATTGAAATTCGCTTCGCGGTGGGTGTTTGCCCAACCGTGGTCCAGATCAGGAGCCACGCAGCGACGCGAGTCGTGAAACGAAAACACGGTGCTGCCATCATCATCATGATTGGAATTGCGGCAGGTGAAATTGCCGGCAGCATCTACTCGGCAGCTCAGGCCGTCCACACAGGAATGGTCATCTTTACGGCAGCCCGCATCGTGATCGTCACCGTCTTCTCTGCGAGGGTTGTGATACGGACTGCCGGGCGCGAACGCCAGCGCGCCGAAGTAGTTATCGAACGAATGGTTCTCTTGCATAATAACGATGACGTGTTTGGCCTTGTGAGGATCGCCTTCGGCCATGGCTGTAGTGCCAGCCAGTAATGATGCTGCAAAAAGCATGAACGGAATTGCTCCACGAACGCCTAACCAACGCATAGTGCTCTCCTTTTTCTATCAAACGCGATCGGAAACCCAGAAATATCCTGCCGCTGCATTAGACATGAGACATAAGAGAGAATGGTGAAGATTGCGTTAAAATCGCCCCTTTGCCTGGGGCAAGTTTTGCTCCGGAATTATCTCACCGTGCGTGCATGGTGGGAATGCCGGGAACGGAAAATCCGCCTAAAATCTGTGGTACACTCCTTTTCGCTTTCACGCGGGCCGAAAGCCGCGCCCCCGTCCAATCCGCCGCCCCGGAGATTCTATGAGCAGGAAACACTTTCTTCTTCCCGTAGCGTCCCTTCTATTCGCATGCAGTCTTCATGCACAGAACAGCACCGCCTGTCTGGCGCATCATCCGCAATATATTCCTGGCCAGCTTGAAACCGGCTATTCGCAGGGCTGCACCGGACATGATGAACCGGAACTCATGCCGCTTTCCAGCGCTCCGGGTTCCGCCCGCGATCTCACATGGACTGTGGTGCTTCCCACCAACGGCCGCACCAGCGTTTCGGACGTCGGGCCAACATTCTGGTTTGGCGGCACGGTAACAGATCCAAAAAGTCTGCTCAATCAGGCTTTTGTCGAACTCCAGTTCTATCCTGACTCGCTGGTGAGTAAATGCTTCAACAATGGCGCGTTCAGCGTGAATTTCGCTCCCAACAATTTTACCGCTTGCTCTCCGGTTTTCAAGCTTGTCCCTAACAATGATTCCGCCCACCACTTCACTGAGACCACGGCCTTCAATGCCATGCTGGAAGATTCAACCACGCCCGGCAGTCCTCTGGTCATGCGTGCGGGCGATACCATCACGGTGCATTATTTCGTTACCGCTGCCGCGGATGGCTTCCACATCACTGTCGCCGATCTTTCCACCGGTCACTCCGGAACGATTATTCTCAACTCTTCGTCGGATGGTCCATTGATGCCAGCCTATGACACCCAGCAGCTCGGCAATTCCCTGGGCTGGGGGACCGTGAACGATGCCCCCAACTCCTTCGTTTGGGAGATCGGCCACGCCTCGCTCTTTACCGCCGGGGATGCATTTTGCGTACCCGGCCAGACTTTCTGTGACTCTTATAATGCGGCCTCATGGGCGGGATTTTCTCCTGTGCAGATCAAGAGTGTGACATTCGGCGACGGTTCCAATCCGAAGAATTTTGCCGCCGTAAGCGACCAGGGTGGTCAAGCAGAAGTCGCTCTGACCTGCGCTACCTACGGTGGAGCGTTTTGCATTTATCCCCGGTACTCGCAGGGTAAGAGCGGCCTCCACTACGGCGTGGACTATCCTGACACGCTGAAGGATTTTGGCCAGGCCAATCAGTTCCAGCAGGGTTTGCAGTGCGGCGGTCCTTTCGGCCCGAACACGACCTTTTGTTCGACTATCTTGAAATAACTAAAAGAGCGAGACGAAAAAAGGGGAATGGCATTTGCCATTCCCCTTTTTCATTTCGAGAGAATTCGAAGATTGTTATGCCGCGATTTTTGGATTATCCACGCGTTGCAACAACTCAGCGGAAAGCGCCGCCACACGGTTCAACTCATGTTCGGCCAGCAAGATCATCTCACGTACCGTTGGATCCAGGCCTGCCTGTGACTTCGCATGGTGCAGCGCAAAGATCGCGCCTTGCAATGGATTATTGATGTGGTGGGCCATGGAGGCTACCATGTGCACTGCCGCCAGGGCGCGCTGCGCTTCCAGCATGGTTTCTTTCAGGCGAATGGCTCCGGACGCAAACGTTGCCAGGCATCCCATCACGCGGACATCTTCGCGATCAAATTTGCGCTGTTCGTTATGCGCAACAATCCATAGCGTCCCTACCGGATCGCCGCGCACTTCCCACGGAAGGAGCAGCGCCTCTACAAATGGCAAAGGCGACTCGCCGAAATATGGGTATGCTCGATCCAACCGTTCCATGA
>DATCAX010000016.1:0-3274 GCA_036512375.1 Candidatus Angelobacter sp.
AGGGACACGCCACAACAGCCAATCCTAGCGTCAGACACTCCGGGTGTAAAGGAAAACCTGAACAGTTTTGCACTGTGCACAGGAGGCGGTGCAATCGCGTCGCGCAATCATATAGCCGTTCGCTTGGATATGTTAAATTTCTTCGATGACCGAACCCACGCGCCTGCAAATGCTTGCCCAATTCCTGGAACAGAACCCTGGTGACGCTTTCGCTCGCTACGGCCTTGCCATGGAATATTCCAAAGCAGGCCAGACGGAGCAGGCGCTGGCCGAGTTCCACAAGCTCCTTGAACTTCATCCGGACTACACGAACGGCTATTTCATGGCGGCGCAGACCTTGGAGCGCAACGGCCGCACTCCTGAAGCCAAACAAATGCTGGAGAAAGGCGTCGAAGCGGCCAAGCGTGCTGGCAACAAGCATGCTCTCTCAGAAATGGCGGGGATGCTGGAAGAACTTAGCTAATTTTCTGGAATCCCGAAGCGAAGCGAGGGAACCCTTTGGCACCAGAGAATCATCAGCCCGCGAAACGACGGGAAAAGTGCCAGCGCTATAACACCCTCGGGGATAGCTAAGCTTGATGCATTTAGGCCGAGTCATTTCCGACAAATCCTAGGTGCAGTAGCGATCCCTCGCCTGCGCTTCTGGATTTCAAAAAAACTACTTCTTCGCCGCGTCCGCCATGACCTGTGACGTCGGCTTGAGCGCCTTGCGAATTCTGCGTTCCACCACTCCCGGCAAAGCCTGATACATGCTGATGATCATTTTGTAGAACTTCGGGACGATCACTTCCCTTTTGCGCTTGAGCATGCCTTTGAGCGTCGCGTCGGCCACAACGTCCGGCGTCACCGCGTATCGCACCGATGATCCCACGCGTTGCGAGTTCTTTCCCTTGGTCATATTCTTCACAAAGTCCGTGGCGATGTAGCCGGGGCAGACCGTAAGCACGTTGATGTTGTGCCGCAGCAATTCCATGCGCGCGGCTTTCCCAATGGCGTTCATAGCGTGCTTAGTGGCGGCATATCCAGACATATAGGGCGTGGCAATGTGCCCGGAAACCGAAGAAATATTCACAATGTCACCACCGCCCTGCTGGCGCATGATCGGGATTACGGCCTGCATGCAGTCCACCGCGCCAAATAAGTTGGTATCAAACATCCTCCGGAACTCAGCCATGTCCATGTCGGCAACAGCGTCATTCAGTCCGAAGCCGGCATTGTTCACAAAAATATCAACGCGCCCAAATTTTGCGAGCGCTGCCTTCACCAGCGCGTCCACCTGGTCACGCTTGCTTACGTCGCAAGCGACGCTTAGCGTATTAGCGCCACCGCCAATACGCAGTTCCGCTGCCTTGGTCCGCGCCAGATCACGCGAGCAGAGCACCACCTTCGCACCCTCTTGCAGGAACAATTTCGCGATGGCTTCCCCAATCCCCATGGAAGCGCCCGTTATCACAGCCACTTTGCCTTCAAGTTTCATGCCAGCTTTGTAGTTTGTAAGAGGGCTCAAGTCAAGTCATCTTCTGGAGGAATGCTTTTTCGGGAATCATTCAACGTCAGATGTTCTGACTAACTCTTTCGTGTCTCGTGCCGCGATTCTGACTTCCGATCTACCGATCACCAGGTCACCCGATCTACCGATCAGAATCCAGGTTGTAGAATATTGTCTGTGCCCCTGCTTCCGCTATTCCCGCTTGAAATTGTCGTCTTTCCCGGCGCACCGCTGCCGCTGCATATTTTTGAGCCGCGTTACAAGGAGATGATCAGCGAGTGCCTGGCGCAGGACCGTCCGTTTGGGATGGTTCGAGCCAAGGAAAGCGCGCTGGCCGCGGTCGGGTGTTCGGCAACTATCGTTACGGTAATCAAGAAATATGAGGACGGGCGGCTCGACATTGCCGCCGAAGGCGAACGTCGCTTTGAGATCATTCAAGTCAATCAGGAGCGCTCTTTTCTTCAAGCCGAAGTCGCTTTTTTTGAAGACGAGCTCTCCACGGTTAGCAAAAGCGCTACGGACACCGTCATCGAGTTGCATGAGCAACTGTTTGCCGTGCTGGGGCAAACTGTGGAAATTGAGAGGGACGCGGTATTCCTCTCCTATCACCTGGCGCAGGAACTGCCGGTGGACCTGGATTTCAAGCAGACACTCCTGGAAATGAAATCCGAGGCGGAGCGGATTGAAACACTTACCGAGTACTACCGCGCTACGATTCCCAGAATAGAAATGAGCCTGCGCGTGCGGCAGCAGGCCAGCGGCAACGGGCACATTCATTGATCTTCTGACGCACGGGGTATAATTCTTTTCAGAGGCCCTTCATGAATCTTCCCCCTACTCTGGGCGAGCTCAGGAAAAGTTCTTTCTCTGAGCAGCGGCTGCGCACGCGCAAAGTCAAAGACGAACTCCGCGAAAATCTGATTGCCCGTCTCCGCAGCGGCGAAACTATTTTTCCCGGCATCATTGGCTATGAAGACACCGTTATTCCCCAGTTGGTGAACGCGGTGCTATCACGGCACAACTTTATTCTGCTCGGCCTGCGCGGACAGGCCAAGAGCCGTATCCTGCGCGCACTGACCACGTTGCTCGATCCGCAGCTGCCATACGTTGCCGGCTGCGAGATCCGCGACAATCCTTACGAGCCCATCTGCAAACGCTGCCGCGACCTGATTGCCCGCGAAGGTGACAACACGCCCATCGCTTACTTGAAGCCCGATGATCGCTACGTGGAAAAGCTGGCCACGCCGGACGTGACCATTGCTGATTTGATCGGCGATGTTGATCCCATCAAAGCTGCGCGCGGCGGGCACGATCTCTCAAGCGAGATGACCGTGCATTACGGCTTGCTGCCCCGCGCCAATCGCGGGCTGTTTGCCATCAATGAACTGCCGGACCTGGCGGGAAAAATTCAGGTTGGCATGTTCAACATCATGCAGGAGGGCGACGTCCAGATTAAAGGCTATCCGTTGCGCCTTCCGCTGGATGTGGCACTCGTCTTTACCGCGAATCCTGAAGACTACACCGCACGCGGCAAGATTGTTACTCCGCTCAAAGACCGCATTGGCTCGGAAATCCGCACGCATTATCCCGGCACACTGGAAGAAGGCATCAGCATCACGGAGCAGGAAGCATGGCTGCAGCGCGATGGCCTGGAGCTGCACGTGCCAAAGTATGTCCGCGAAGTGGTGGAACGGGTGGCTTTCCTGGCCCGCGAGGACAAGAAGATCGACAAGCGTTCAGGTGTGAGCCAGCGGCTGCCTATCAGCGTTCTGGAAAATGTGATCT
>DATCAX010000017.1:0-2350 GCA_036512375.1 Candidatus Angelobacter sp.
ATCCTTTATTGTAATTGGTTTTCGCCTTGAACTTCATCCCTCCTTTCTTGCTGCGCTTTCGTAATGAAGCGATTTAAGCCGTTCTCAATCAAACTGCCTGAACCTCTGTCATGCTGAGCGTGGCGCGAGTCCGGCTTGTCCGGATAAGCGCGAGTCGAAGCATCCCGACACTCCTTATCGCGCCAATACCGCATCAGGGAGTTCTTTCGACGAACTTTCCTTGTTGGTTTTCACTTTTGGTACCTTTGGCACTTCCGGCGATTTTGGCAATCTCCCTTCATCAGCGTTCATCCGCGTAAATCTGCGGCAAATTTTCCTCCGCTTCCTCTGTTCCTCTGTGTTTCAAAGGTTTTCGTCTTTCGTCTCCGGCAAAACCACTTTCTGCTCCATGCCCAGTCCCAGTCTTCCCACCAGGCTCTTCAGTTCCAGCACCTCTATCGGACAATCCAGCCAGTTATGGCTCCAGCACACAATCAAGTCGGCCCCCGTCAGTGAATGGCCATGGAACAGAAAATTCCTGCTCTCTTGTTCAAATTCAATCCGCACCAGTTGGCACCGGTCGCGTTCTACCCGGCGTAACGCTTCGCAATCGGGAAATCCCGTTTGCACGCGGGTCACATAAAAGCCCAGTGACCGGGCCACGCCGCCAAATAGCAACACCACTCCCATCTCGTTAATCGGAGCGCACATCAGCGGGGAATCAAGCAACGGCTCCCCATACATCGGCTGGCCCACCATAATCTTGGGGCGCAGAAGCATGTCTTTTGTTGGCCCGGATGTCCGGTTTCTTGCCCTGGCAAGCTGATAATGCGCCGCCACGATGTCCAGTACATCTTTAAACTCCCCTTCCAGCCCTTCGCGTTTGGCAAATTCCATCATCAGCAGCGGCACGCGGGTCCAGCTTCCTGCGCGCCGTACCAGTGGACGTACGCTGTTCTTGCTCCTCTTGTCATATTCCTCCATCGTCGGCGTCTTGCCCAGCTCGCGGACCACCTCCGCCCAGCCCAGGAACAATGTTTTCAACTTCACTTCATATCCGGCTCCTCGAGCCTCCATGCCGCAGGCGTCCAGTGCCTTGGCATGGGTGCCAAAATATTTCCGGATGTCGTATTTGTTCACGTTGGCAGATTTCCGCAGCTCGGTGCTGCTGGGTGCATGTCCCAGCCTGGCCGCGCATTCGTTAATGGCAGCAATCACTTCTTCTTTAGTCACGATTTCGCTCCCGTAAAAGGTTCGTGTGGCATAACTTGCACGTGTGGCACAGCCGCCCCCGGCTGTGGCTTGGTCGGCATGGGCAGAGAGACTCCTGCCTGTGATTTGCTCTGTGTTTTAGATTTTTCGGGACGTTTGATTCGAAGCCAAATACCACGGCCGTTCTGCTTTTGCTGGCAGCTAACGGCTAGTAGCTAAAGTGGCTGATGTGTTAATCGCAGAAGGGCTTCAAAATTACCAATTTTGGCAATCGGGGCCCCCCGACAAGCCCGTTCTTGGCTTGTTGGGGCAGAATTTCGGCGATTTTGGCAATTCCCTGAGGACGCTCTCTGTGACCCATACGGTGGGCCGGCTATGATCGCGTGGGTGCTGGCCTTTTTGGGTTTCCCGCCTCCACGCTTGGGATTCCCGGATCGCTAAACCGGCTTTGCTCCTGCTGCCGCTGTAGGACGGTTCGCCGCTGCCGCTCCCGGCGAGAACCTAAAGCGCATATTAAACGAAAG
Organism: Candidatus Angelobacter sp.; assembly: GCA_036512375.1. Taxonomy (GTDB): domain Bacteria; phylum Acidobacteriota; class Terriglobia; order Terriglobales; family Acidobacteriaceae; genus Angelobacter. The sequence goes on from DATCAX010000017.1 coordinate 1,716, forward strand.
GCGAAAGAAAGTCAATAGGCAAAATGAGCCTGTTTGCCGGCAACTAGGTGGTGCCGAAGAAGGGACTCAGCGGAAAACTTCCCAAAATTTCCTAGAAATAATGATAAAACACAGTGTTTATAGCGTCAATTAGAGATTTAAACTCGACTATCTTGACGCTTTTCTGAGCGTGAAAAGTGTAGGACGGAAAGGCACATAAGTCTCCGAAAAAAGGGCGAACCTTCAGTTAGCTGGGGCAGCAGGGGTTCCGCCAAGCTGAGGAGCAACGTCTTCCATAACGTAATGGATAAATTGCTTACCCAATTCAGTCAGAACGTAAGGCTTCGTTTCCTCGAATGGAGTCTCCATAACGCCACGCCTTCGCGCCCTTGCGAAGATACAAGGGGTGGGATTCCACAACGTCCGCCGCACGATGCTTGTCCCAAGATCACCTTTGAAACTCTACAGACCAGCGGAGCCGGTCCCTCACCCCTGCACCCCAAGACGCGCAACACCGGCGCGCTTGGGGACCCCGCGCTTTGGCTTCACCAAGGCTCGCCGTCGGGATTCGGGATAGCATGTCGAGGAGGACGGGGTTTCGATTAGGGTGGCGCGACGAGCGGGACAAAGCATGACCTTGCATCTCCGCATCGTCT
>DATCAX010000018.1:0-6593 GCA_036512375.1 Candidatus Angelobacter sp.
CGCCAATGTGCTGCGTCCCCGTGGCGAATTCGCCATCATCGGCCCGGGCGGCGGCGTGGACGTGATGCGGGCTGTAGCCAACGGCAGCCCCAACGTGACCGGAATCGAAATCAATCCCACGATCGCCAACAACGTGATGCGCGGCCGCTACGCCGACTACTCTTTCCATCTCTACGACAAGCCGCAAGTTCACATTTACGTCCAGGATGGGCGCTCCTACATTCGCAGCTCGCACGAAAAATATGACGTAGTGCAGATGACGCTGGTGGATACATGGGCGTCCACCGCTGCGGGCGCTTTTGCGCTGAGCGAAAACAATCTCTACACCATCGAAGCTTTCCGCGAGTACTTCGATCACCTCAAACCCGACGGCATGATTGCCATCACGCGCTGGGAATTCAAACAGCCGCGCGAAGCGTTGCGCGTCGTCTCGCAGGGGATTGAAGCCTTGCATCAGATTGGCATCGCCGATCCCAGAGACCATTTTGTAATCGTTGCGGATGGCAATCTCGATGAAGATGGCAGGCCGGTGTTGGTACTAGCCAAGAAAACTCCGTTTACCGTAGGCGACTATGCTGCCGTGGCGGCACACGTGCGCGAAAATCCAAACTTGTTCTGGCTGAATCCGACGGCCGAGTATGCCGGGATGCAGCCTTTACCGCCCGCAGCTGTAGCGTTCCGGAACCTCATCGAATCGAATGATCCCGCGCGCTTTGCGCAGGACTATGCCTATAACGTCTCGCCAGTGAGTGACAGCGCACCGTTTTTCTTCTTTACGCTGAAGACGCGCCACGTGATCGAAAACATTATGGCGGGAACAGGCCGCGGCATGGACTGGCGCATTAACCTGGGTGTTGTAGTGCTTGGGATGCTGCTGATTATCTCGATCGTGGCAGTGCTCCTATTCCTGATTCTTCCTCTGGCGCTGCATCGTCATCGCGAAAGCGTGCCGAAAACCGGGATCGTGGCTTTGCTTTATTTCATCACCGTGGGCTTCGGTTTTATTCTGGTCGAAATTTCACTGATCCAGCGCTTCGTGCTTTTCCTTGGCCATCCCACATACGCCCTTACCGTAGTTGTTTTTTTACTTCTGCTTTCCAGCGGAGCAGGTAGCGTGGCGGCTCGCCGCAGGATAAGCAGCGGCAGCAAAATTCTTCCGCTGCTCGGATTAATTTCGACGCTCATCGTGGTCCTTGTGGTCCTGCTGCCATGGCTGCTTTCGGCCGCCATCGGACTGCCGTTTGTGATCAAGTTGCTCCTCAGCGGGGTGGTGCTGGCGCCTCTTGGGTTCCTGATGGGGATGCCGTTCCCTACCGGCTTGCGCCTGGTAAAGACTGTGGAATGGGCCTGGGCGCTGAACGCTGCCGCCAGCGTCCTGGGATCGGTAATGGCCATGATCATCGCTATCCACTTTGGGTTGACAGTCACACTTCTGTGCGCCGCCCTGGCTTACCTGCTCGCGGGCCTCTGTTCCCGGACGTGGAGAGGGGCCGCGATAGCTTAGCTGGACCAGTTTAAGAGAGACCTTAGATGTTTCAGCGGGTATGGCGCCCCGCTTAGCCCCGGAACTTTACCAAAAACTGCCTCGTTCTAGGGACTTACGGGCGCATCTGCTATCATTTTCGCGTAGTTACTACACTCCATTGCCAAGTCAAAAGCAGCTCAGGTGGTCTGAACTAAAGGTCGGGATGACCGTAATTGTCGGTTCATTGACCCTGGCCGTTCTCGTCTTCCTGATCAGCGGGACCAGCGGCCTTTTCACCAAGAAAATTACTCTCATCACCTACTTCGATAATGCTGAGGGGATACGCTCGGGGCAGCCAGTGGATGCAGAGGGAGTGCCTATTGGCAATGTGCAGACTGTCCGCCTTGTCCCAGGGCGACAGCTTGATCCCGTGCAAGTGGTTATGCGAATCAGCACCCAATATGCTCCTTTCATTCACGAAGATTCCACGGCCGGTATTATGACCGCCGGAGTCCTGGGTGAATCTTTTGTTGACATCAATTCTCGGCAAGCAAACGGCAAACCCGTGAAGGACGGCTCCGTTTTAAAGTCCGCCAGTGCACCGTCAATCACTGACGTAGTCCGAGGCAGTCAGACTTCACTCCAGAACATTGACATCCTGGTCAAACGGACCGATGCGATTCTGGAGGAGATCCAGAACGGCAAGGGTTCGTTACACCAGGCGATTTTCGATACCGCCCTGGTAAATAAGATCAACGCGATCCTGAATCAGTTTCAGACGTTGCTGAATGACGTGAGTAACGGCAAAGGCACCATCGGCAAGTTCTTCGCAGATGACAGCCTTTACCGCAAGGCGGACGCGCTGGTGACGAAGCTTGATGTCATGGCCGATGAGATCAACAAAGGCCATGGCAGTCTGGGCAAACTTGTGAAGGACGATGCTCTTTACAATAACGCGACCCAGACCATTTCCACGGCCAACAAGTTGATCACTGATCTTAATGCGGGCCGCGGGGCAGCGGGAGAACTACTCAAGGATGAAGAACTCGCCCGTAAGCTCAAGAATATGGTCGAGAAACTGTCTGCCATCTCTGACCGGCTGGAAGCGGGCGAGGGCAGCGCCGGCAAACTCCTGAAAGATCCCTCTTTGTATAACAATACCGATCAAATGTTGATCGAAACGCGGAACCTGATCAAGTCTATGCGTGAAAATCCCAAGAAATATCTCACCATCCATTTCCGGGTGTTCTAACGTCGCCACGCAAGCTATTCCTGAGAATTTCATGCTTCCGCAAACATCGCGTGCTAGGAACTCTTCACCAAAATATTTTTTTGAGGACAAAATAAATGTGCTTGTCTCGACTCTTAACCGCAACCTTTCTCTTGACCTGTGCGGCGATGCCACTGGCCGCTCAGGAAAGCAAAACCACTTCCAGCTCAATTGTCACGTCGCTGGATAAGAGCGCTGACCCGTGTGTGGATTTCTACCAGTTCGCCTGCGGCGGCTGGATCAAGAACAATCCCATTCCCGCGGACCAGCCAATCTGGAGCCGCTTCGGCGAACTGGCGGAGCGTAACCGCGCTGTGCTGCGCGGGATTCTGGAGGAATCCGCCAAGGCCACCAAACGCAGTGCGAACGAACAGAAGATCGGCGACTATTACGCCAGCTGCGTGGATGAAGACAGCATCAACAAGAAAGGCATCGCCGTCCTCAAGCCCGAATTCGACCGTATTGCAGCGCTAAAGGATAAAGCCGACCTTCCCGCACTGATGGCACATTTGCACGGCCAGGGGATTGACGGCTTGTTCGCTTTCTACTCTGGCGCGGATTTCAAGAATGCGAAAGAGGTGATCGCGCAGGCTGACCAGGGTGGCATCTCCCTCCCCGATCGCGATTATTACCTGAAAGACGATCCTAAATCCGTGGAACTGCGCAAAGCATTTTTAGAACACGTTGCCAACATTTTCAAACTACTGGGCGACACGCCGGACAAAGCTGCGGCGGAAGCCAAAGCCGTGATGGAGATTGAAACCGCGCTGGCTAAGGGAGGGATGGATCGCGTGGAGCGGCGCGAGCCGGAAAAGGTCTATCACAAACTGCCGCAGCAGGATTGGCAGACGCTGACCCCCTCTTTTTCCTTTGCGCAATACATGGCTGATCTGGGGACGCCGAAATTCACAGCCCTCAACGTGGCGGCGCCGGACTTTTTTAAGGCGCTGGACGCGGAACTGAAGACCGTCAGCGTGGATGACCTGAAGACCTATCTGCGCTGGCACCTGGTCCGCTCGCAGGTGCAGGAGCTGCCGAAAGCGTTTGTTGACGAAAATTTTAATTTTTATGAGAAGACGCTGCAAGGGACCAAGGAGTTGCAGCCGCGCTGGAAACGCTGCGTTTCCGCCACAGACGGCGATCTGGGCGAAGCACTGGGCCAGGTGTTTGTGGAAAAATACTATCCACCGGAAGCCAAGGCGCGCACGCTGAAGATGGTGAACCAGTTGGAAGCCGCTTTGCATCAGGACATCAGCGAGCTGCCCTGGATGTCTGAAACCACCAAAAAGCAGGCTTTGGTAAAGCTGGATGCCATACAAAACAAAATCGGCTACCCTGCCAAGTGGCGCGACTATAGCGCGTTGAAGATCGTGCGCGGTGACGCGCTGGGCAATTCGCTACGGGCGAATGCGTTTGAAACTCACCGGCAGCTGGCCAAGATCGGCACCCCGCTGGACAAGAGAGAATGGCTGATGACACCGCCCACCGTGAACGCCTATTACGATCCCACGGAGAACAATATCAACTTCCCAGCCGGAATTCTGCAACCGCCGTTTTATGACTTCAAAGCCGATGACGCTCTCAACTTTGGCGGCATGGGCGCCGTGATCGGCCACGAACTAACCCACGGTTTTGACGATCAGGGAGCACTGTTTGATCCTGAAGGCAATTTGAAGAACTGGTGGACGCCGGAAGACGAAAAGGCCTTCAAGCAACGAACACAGTGCATTGTGGATGAGTATGACCAGTTTGTCGCGGTGGACGATGTTCATGTGCGCGGCAAACTTACGCTGGGTGAGAATACGGCCGATAACGGCGGCCTGCGCATCGCCCACATGGCGCTCATGAAGTCGCTGGCGGATTCTGGCAAGCAGTCCGAGAAGATTGATGGCTTCACGCCGGAGCAGCGTTTATTCCTGGGTTGGGGTCAGATATGGTGCCAAAAACAGACGGATGAAATGGCCCGCATGCTGGCGTTGAACAATGAGCACTCACCCGGCAACTATCGTGCGAACGGTGTGGTACAGAACATGCCTGAATTTCAGAAAGCCTGGGGATGCAAAGTGGGCCAGCCCATGGTTCGGGCGAATGCCTGCCACGTCTGGTAGGTGAAGGTGGATCAGGAGCCCGGCGGACAGCCGGGCTTTTTTATTGCATCACAGAGTGTTCTGCGAAGAGTTGCGAAAGCTCTAGATAGTCTGGGACACTTTGACAGAAATAAGCCGTGTACTTTCAGCTTGCTCATGCGCGTGATAGGAAGAGCGCACCAGCGGGCCGGACTCCACATGACGGAAGCCCATCTTCATTGCCTCAGTCTTTAAAAATGCAAATTCTTCCGGCGTGTAATAGCGGGTCATGGGCAGGTGATCTTTTGATGGCCGCAGATATTGACCTACGGTGAGGATATCGACTTTGCGGTTGGCCAGGTCGCGGAAAACTTCCAGCAGTTCGTCCGTGGTCTCCCCGATGCCGACCATCACGCCGGTTTTCGAAACCATCGTTGGGGCAAAGCGCTTCACGTTGCTGAGCAGGTCCAGCGTGCGTTCATAGCGAGCACCGGAGCGCACCGCGCGATACAACCGGGGCACCGTTTCAGTATTGTGGTTCAGCACTTCAGGCTTGGCGTCGATCACGACCTGCAGGCAGTCTTCACGGCCTTGAAAATCCGGGATCAGGACTTCAATCTGGCATCCCGGCGCCTGCTCACGTACCTGGCGGATGGTATCGGCAAAAATCTTCGCGCCTCCCATATTGTCGTCATCGCGATTCACGCTGGTAACCACGGCATGCTTTAATCCCAGGGTAGCCACAGCTTCGGCGACGCGGCGCGGCTCGTCCCAATCCAGCGGCTCAGGCTTGCCTTTGGGCACGGCGCAAAAGCCGCAGCGCCGTGTGCACAGATTGCCCAGCAGCATGAATGTGGCGGTCTTGTGGCTCCAGCACTCGCCAATGTTGGGGCACTGTGCCGACTCGCAAACCGTGTGCAGGTCCAGAGTTCGTGCCAGTTTCTTGAGCTCATGGTAATTGTCGCCCATGGGAGCGCGGGCCTTCAGCCACTCTGGCTTCCGTTGCGGACGCCGGGGCGCAAGGTCAATCTGGACGAGTTCTACAGAGCTGGCCATCAGGATATTTGGATGTGACTCTCTATTGTACGATGCAGCGCTGCCACTCTGCTGGATGCCGCACCGAGGTAACTTTGCTTTGCCCGAGATAGGCTCTAAACTCCAGATTCTGTGGGCGAAACCTTACTCAGCCTAATTCGATGGTTATCTTCCCTGCATGCGCCCCTGGGACGCTGGGCGCCGTTGGCGGGATCCGCTCTGCTCGCCGGGGCACACTTCTCTCATTCCGGCTTTGTCCGCGTTCTGGCGTACTCTGGTTCGGTAGTTCTTGCCATCCTGATCGCTTCTGACATTGCCCGCTCGTTTATCGATCCACATTCGTTCCCCGATCGTAGCAGACATCCAGACGCTGTTTCACTTCCTATGATGGGCGTGCGTGTAGTGCTCTCAATCGCACTGGGCAGCGTTTATAGTCTTCTGGTTTTCGCAGGGATCGGCTTTTGGATGCCGTTGTTCTTCTGGCCGGCGATATTCGTTATTTGCTGCTTTGTGGCGTGGCGCAATATCAGCCTTTGGTATAAACAGGGTGAAGAATTCGAAGATGCACTGGTGGAAGCTCAACATGAACCCCATATCGTCCCTCCGAATATTTATGAACCGCATGCGCACTGAGGTCGAGTCTGGATTGAGAGTTGAAGGAACGATAAACACATCAGAGCGTATGCAGGTACGCCATTACGTCCTCCAACTCCTGCTGGTCCAACTGGTCGCCGAAGCGCGGCATCATGCCTCGGCC
>DATCAX010000019.1:0-3707 GCA_036512375.1 Candidatus Angelobacter sp.
ATATGCTGGTACGGAGCCTGAAAGCGTCTTACACCAACCTCGCGCACCAGAGAATCGCCACTTACCGGCATACGATGCCGGTGAAATTGGTTGCGGGAACGCTCTCGCATCGTGGCTGGCAGCGCACTCTGCATCAGGTGAATGTGCTCAATGTAAGCCAGACTGGTCTTTGCCTGAACTCTGCGGAGCCGCTGCCTCATGGCGCTTCGGTCACCATGAGCCTGGCGCTCCCGGAAACCTCATCAAGCCTGCATGCGAGTGGCAACGTGGTCTGGTCACACAGCACTGGACGTGCCGGTGTTGCTTTTGATCGGGCGGACTGCCCGGAAATGAAGAAGCTGCAGGAGCGATTGAATACCTGGCTTCCACGCGAACTGGGAATGGTGGCGCGGACGAACTGAATGCTGGAATATCGAGCGAAGCGAGCGATCCCTCGCTACGCGAGGGATTGCAGCAACACCTAAACACCCACCGGCTGTTTGGATCTGTCGCGCACAGGCACGGACGTGAACCAATTGTGACGGTCAGCGGCAGCGCCGTTCACAATGCCAAAGAATTCGCGCTGCAGCGCCAGCGTGACCGGTCCAGTGACGCCGTTACTGATATTGATCTTGTCGATAGAACGAATGGGCGTGATCTCCGAGGCGGTGCCACAGAAGAACACTTCATCGGCCAGGTAAAGCATTTCGCGGGGAATCATCTGTTCCACCACGGGCAAGCCAATATCTTCGCCCAGGGCAATGATGCTCTCACGCGTAATTCCCGGAAGCACAGAGTTACCTAGAGGCGGCGTCAGAAGCTTGCCTTTGCGAACAATAAAGATATTCGCCCCTGATGCCTCGCTGACGTAACCATTCACGTCCAGGGCGATTCCTTCCACGTAGCCATTCACGATGGCTTCCATCTTGATAAGCTGGGAATTCATGTAATTCGCGCCGGCCTTGGACATCGCTGGCATGGTATTGGGCGCAATCCGCGACCATGAAGAAACGCAGGCGTCCACGCCGTCGCTTACGTTGCCGTGCCCCAGATACTTTCCCCACGGATAGTTGGTCATGTAGACCTCAGTGGGGGAATTGAAGGGATTCACGCCAGCTTCGCCGTAGCCCCGCATCACGATCGGCCGCAGGTAGCACGGCCATACGCCATTGTTGGACACCAGTTCAAGAGCGGCGGCGCACAGCTGGTCAAGGTTGTAATCAATTTCAATGCGGTAAATCTTTGCAGAGTCCATGAGCCTCTGCATATGGTCGCGGAGCCGGAAAATAGCCGGGTTTCCCGCTGGCGCATAGCACCGAATACCTTCAAAAACGGATGAACCGTAGTTGACCACGTGAGCCATCACGTGGATCTGGGCGTCATTCCAGGGAATCAGTTTCCCGTTATGCCAGATTTTCTCGGTTGCTTGAATCGCCATTAGGGGGCTCCTTCAGATTGATATCGCCGCTTGCCTGACGCACTCGAACCTCTACCCGGACCACAAGGCGATCCAGAGCACTCTACTCTATTTTAGAGTGCAAATTCAGGCGAACGGCACATTATATCTGACGGAAATATCCCCGGCCAACATTACATACGGCTGAATTCTCAGCGCATGGATTACAAATGTTTGCCGGGGAAGCGATTTACTGTCTCGATTTCGTCGCAACCTGTGATTGTGCCGCTTTTTCAGGGCTTACAGGAGCTGAATTGCTCACCGCCACCGCCGTCGGCGGCGTGTACAGATAGGTTTTAGGGTTTGCCATTATCGTTGGCATCGCGGCAAACGGCTTGGTGTAATCGTTGGCGGCGTTCCAGAACAGGAATCCGTCGCCGTGATGTCCGTTGGACGCGCTCACCTGTTTCAGGATGTATTCCGGGGAATAAGTCTTGGTACGCCAGCGGAAGGCCTGGAGCCACGGGCGTATGACCACGCCGGTACCGGCTGTAACTTTGTCAAATCGGTCCATGGAAACGCTGATGAAATGCTCCGGAGCGTCGCCTGGGGCTGCATACCCGTCCATCCCAAAGAAGTGCGAGGGATAGATCATGGGTGAAATCACGTCACAGTGCCTGGCCATCTTAGTGATGTCCTGGCCGGTATGGCCCAGGTCCACCTGCCGTTGCCAGGCCATGATGCCGAACACGTCAATTGAAACCAATACGCCCATGGGGTGCAATTGCGTATAGGCGCGATCAAGAAAGTTGGCGATCACGTCATCGCGATGCAGCTTGGGATCTTTCTGGAAAGCGAACTCCGCATCTGCCTGATTGCCTTCGGCAGGGAAGCGAACATAGTCAAACTGGATTTCATCGACACCGGACGTGGCAACGTATTTAGCCAGTGCGATGTTGTAATCCTGGACTTCTTTATTGGAGCTGTCTGACCAGACCAGCTTGCCGTTTTCTCGCCATGGCTGATGCAGGCTTCTGGACTGGACACCCAGCTGGCCATGGTTCTGGGCGATATTGTCATCCCGGAAAAGTGCTTGCCGGGCGATTACATGCAGGTCCAGCGAATGCAGGAACCGCACATACTTTGGCAGATTGGTAATGGGATGATTCTTTATCTGGCGCGCCAGCGGATGATCAAACTTGATGTTGATGGTGCCGTCGCTGTCTTTGATATCAAAGACCACGGCATTTCCGCCCGCCTGCCGCCAATGGCGGACCAGATCGATTCCGTGGGCGCTGCCCGCGGTCCCGCCCGTCATGTAGATGGCGCGGACTTCAGTCTCTTTGGGGAAGGGCCGGGTCTTTTCCACGATCGGTTGCGGCTCAATACCGGGAACCAGGATGACATCGCCTCTTTTGAATGATGTTTTGCCGCCATTTGCCTTTGCGATAGCGTCAACGTACTCCGCCACCGTCATATAAGAGGATTCTGTCAGATGGCCGCGAGCCAGGAACTGAGCGGTGGTAACAGCCTTTGCTGTCACCGAGATCGTTCCGGGCGGCAGTTCTTGTGGTTGTGCCGCAGCGGTTGCCGCCGGGGTTTGAGCTGCGATAGCTGGTTTTTCAGCGGCGGCGGCTTGAATCTGGCCATGCCGCGTTAAAACAATAACCGCAATAATCAGGCCTAATACGATCAGGGCCGCGGAGGAGATGAAACGGAACTTCTTGGGTAACATTATGGCTCTTTCCCGGGGTCGTTACAGGCATCTTACCAGCGTCCGGGTATTCTGATCAAAATGGCGTGAGTGTCTGGCCTTTTGTCACACACTCGGCATCTAAGTTTTTGGATGCAGTGTAGATGCCTGTTGACAAATTAGTAATGACAACTTGGCAGCTTACATTTCCATCTCACATTTACACCTCCGAACCAGGGAGGAGTCCTCGGCAAAAAGAGGCGGGGAATTTATGAGGACCGGCTTTAATACTGCACTTGATCCCACCCGGCGCAGCTCGGATGCGCAAGACTTCGAAACCGCTTTGCGGCGGAAAATCGTTGGCCAGGACCCGGCCGTCGAAAAAGTGGTGGAAATTTACCAGATGTTTCTTGCCGGATTGAACGCTCCAGGGCGTCCCGTGGGAAACCTTCTCTTTCTTGGGCCTACCGGCTCCGGCAAGACGCGCGTGGTGGAAGCAGTTGCGGAATCGCTTTTTGGCGATCCCCGGGCGATCATTAAGATTGACTGCGCTGAGTTCCAGCACAGTCATGAAATCGCCAAGCTGATCGGCTCGCCGCCCGGCTACCTGGGACATCGTGAAACCCACCCCCTGCTTAC
>DATCAX010000020.1:0-2116 GCA_036512375.1 Candidatus Angelobacter sp.
TACGGCCCAGGCGAAGCAGCGACTCCAGCATCGCCTGTTGCCGGACTGTGGAAGTGGCGGCCGCGGTCAGCTTGAAGTCCAACTTAACCATGTCAATTGGCAGGCGCACCAGGTGGTTCAACGGTGCAAGACTCGATCCGAAATCGTCCATCGCCACCCGCACATTGCAGTCCACCATGCGCTGCAGAATAGCAACCGCCGTATCCGGGCTTTCATTAAGCGCGCTCTCTGGTATTTCAAACAACAGACGCGACGGATCAGCTCCGCTCGCCGAAAGTGTTCTCTGCAACTGCAAAACCATTTCGGGGTTGTAGAACTGCCGATGCGTAAGGTTAATGCTCAGAGAGATGTCTACCGTCGGTAAAACATTGCGCCAGTTCCGCAACTGCCAGCACGCGGCCTCCATCGTCTCTCGGCCCAGCGTAATCGAAAGGCCTGTTTCCTCCGCGACAGCGAGCAGGTCACCAAAGCTGTCGACAGTGCCGTCCGCCCCCCGCCAGCGCAACATGCACTCGAACCCCTCCAGCTTGCCATCGCTCAGCCGGAACATCGGCACATACCGGAATTCGAGCAGCCGCTTGTCCAGCCTGTAACGCAGTTCGCGCTCCCGCTCCTGCTGGCTGGTGACGCAAACCTCCAGGTGCTTGTCGAATATCTCGTACCGTCCACCGCCCGACTGCTTGGCGCGATACATCGCAAAGTCCGCATCCCGGATAAGCAAATCTGAGGAGGTGTGGTCCGGTCCGGCCATTGCCGCGCCAATGCTGGCGCCGGCCTGGATAAGATGCCCAAAAATATCGAAAGGCCGCGTCATTTCTGCCAAGACGCGCTTTGACACGGTCTCCAGATCGCCCGCGCTAAGAATGTTTTCAACCAGGACTGCAAACTCGTCTCCACCTAGCCGTGCCGCCGAGTCCTGTGGACGCAGCGCTGCCTGCAACCGTTCTGCCACCGCGATCAGCACAACGTCCCCCGCGGCATGACCGAGTACGTCGTTGATCTCCTTGAAACGGTCGAGATCCAGAAACAGCACTCCACAGCTCTGTTCCGGGCGACGTACCCGTCGAGCCAGAGACTGATTTAGCCGGTCCAGAAAAAGTGCCCGGTTCGGCAATCCGGTCAGCACGTCGTGCATTGCGTCGTGCTGCAGTTTGTCTTCTGTCTGTCTTCGCTCGCCTATGTCGCGAAAAGTGTAAACATAGCCCACCCTTGCTTTGTCCACCAGCAACGGCGCGCAATGCAAGCTCACATCAACCAGTTCGCCGCCCTTGTTGGCGCGCACTGTTTCCACCATCGTGCGCCCTTGCTCGTCCACTGCCTTTTCTAACGTGGCATGCTCGTTCAAGCGCGTCTCAGGCACAATCAGTTCTCGCAGACTCCCGCCACTGGCTTCCTCGGCTGTGAATCCGAACATCCGCGTGAACGAAGGATTGGTGTAGAGAATATGGTGATCGTGCTCGATCGCCACTGCTTCGGGGATACTGGCCAGCACGTCTTCCATCAGCCGTGACTTCGGCGCCCGCTCCCGCCCACCGGGATGAGCCACGATAACTGCCTCGCGCAGTTCCGCGTCCAGAATGCTATAGGTGCCTTCGACCGGAAGCAGCTTTCCGCTCTTGGTCGGCATAGTGGCGTGAAACGGACTTCCCTTTTCGGTGCCCGTCAGAAGGGTCTGCGGTTCCGCGGTGCCTGGAAACAACCCCCACAATACATCCTCCACCGGCCGCTCAGCCCAATCGCCTTCCGTCAACCCAATCATCTGCCGAGCTTCGGCGTTGGCAAACACAATCTTGCCCGCCTGCTCCAGAAAAACCAGAACCGGCAATGCGTCCAGAATTTCCCGCTGTCTGCTCGAATCCGCATTTTCCGGAAGGTTCAAACCAGTAGCCTCCCTGAGAACCTTCACCGCTCCCACTTGCGCTTGCTTACTTTCCCGGTCCATTGGTTTCTTTGTAGCCCCCGCCGCCCTACCTCAAAATCGTAGGCCGCGCACATGCCGGCTTCCATCCCCTAAACCGGGTATTCGGTGCAACCAAAGTCCTGAAAATATCTCACTTACACACAGGCGACTCCGTGTCTTCGCTTCTGGAAAATCGAATTCATAAGGGAAGTTTAC
>DATCAX010000021.1:0-5726 GCA_036512375.1 Candidatus Angelobacter sp.
CTGCTGATTTTCTGAAAATCTTTTTCCCAGTCACTGCTGAGATTCTCAGGAAGTCCGGTGACGAAGCGTGTGAACACGTCCATTTCTGCGGCGGTAAAGTGGCTTTGCGAAATGCCGGCCGCTTCGCGCGTGACCCACACCGCGGCGATACCATCTGCTCCGGCCCAGAATTCAATGAGCGTAGTCTGCGGATCAAGCCGCGCCTGGATGGAGTGGAGCGTGAGCGCTTCGGGCGAAAGCTGGCCGCCAAAAAATCTGTCCTGAAAAACGCGGGAGCGGCTACGCTCCATGAACTCAAAAGCTCCGGCAACGTCGTTGCGGTCCAGAAGAAGCTTGATCAGCGCATCATAGACGTCGCGTTTATCGGCCAGAAAATCCGACTTCAACCGCGAGAGCTGCAGTTGCGAGCGTAAGCTTTCTATCCGTTTGATAGCATCGCGGAATTTCGCTTCCGCTATTTCTCGCTGGCCATTCTTCAGTGCGATCTTTCCGATTGCGTTCACCGCTTTCCACTGCTCTTCCACCGCGCCAAGCTGTTCCGCCGCAGTCAGCGCGGCCGTGAATTCCTTTTCAGCTTCCGCCAGCTTGCCCATGCGATACAGCGTTTCTCCACGATAGAGCACCGCCTGCATCGCCTCACGCTGATTTTTTGTTTTCTCCGCCAGCGTACGGACACGATCAAACGTCTTCAGCGCATCCGGCAATCGCCCAATATCCAGAGCCAGAACGATGCCGCTGTTCTTCAGCACTCCCAGTTCGCCGTCGATATCTTTCTCTTTGGCGTAATACTCGTCCGCATAGCCATAAAAAAGAAGCGCCTGTTTCGGATCGCCCAACCGCCGGTAAACCGCTCCCATGTTGGCGTTCAAATGGCCGAGATCGCGCGGTGTAATGCCCTCCGGATGAGCCAGAACGTCATTGTAGGTTGTGATGGCGCGCTGATCATTGCCCAGGCGTTGATAGAGCGTTGCCAGATTCAGCAGCGTAAATAACCGCCAGGTGGCGGCCCACGGCTCGGATCCCGATTTTTCCACGTATTGCAGCGCAGACTCATACGTGCGCAGAGCCTCAGAATATTTTGCCTGATAGTAATAAACGATGCCAAGGTTATTCAGGATCAGCACAGCCGTTTGCGCGTTCCCGGTCTGGGCCGTCAATTTCAATGCAAGATCGAACTCGGCCGCGGCTTCCGGATAGTTGCCCGCTTCAGAAAGCGCCAGGCCGGCATCGCCATCCGCCTGCGCTTCGCAGTTTTCGTCGTGCAACTTTTGGCATGCAGCAGCGCTCTCGCGTGAGAGAACCACTGCGCGGGCATATTCACCAGACATGGTTGCGATGTTGCTCAGGTTGTTCAGCGTGTCAACCAGTTCCGGGCTTGGAGCCCGGGACCGCAGCGGGGGCAGCACTGTCTCATAGATTTTCCGCGCTTCGTCTGAGGATCCGGCATCGCGCAACGACTTCGCTTTGTCGATCTGCGCCTTGAACTGTTCGGACGACGACGGCTGGCTTATCGCGGTTAGCGGCGTCAGGAGCGCCAGCATCGCATAAATTCGAATGGTGTGTTTAATCCGCACAGTGCTGGCAAAAGTATATGTGAAGTGGCTATGAAGCTTCGCCGCATGCGCGAGGCCCGCGACAAAGCAGTAGTCGGCTACCGAACCAGAAATTCGAGCGCTTCGTGCATCGCTGGAAGGATCACGGGAATTAGAGCGAGGTAGAGTGCCAGGGTTATTATGACGAGCAACAGCATGCTGCCACGCTTCCCGTCGCGCGCATACGCAACGCCTGTGCCTTCCAGAATTTCGCTGAGACATGTGACTCGCGTCTCCAGAGCCCCGCTGCACGCGGTGGGAACCAGGTGAGAAGCAACAGATTCTCTGGCGACGGGAGGCCGCTTCAATCGTCCGACCTTAATTAGCGCCGACGACAAATCCAGCACTGACGCACCTCCCTCCAGAGCGCCATAATCCGCCGCAATCTCTGACGCGCTAGTCCATTCCGTATCCATGCGATAGAGCGCGCTGAGCCAGCGTGGCGCGCGCGTGATCTTCAGCAATAGCTGCTTCAGGTTGTCGAACGACCAAACGTGGGCCATCTCATGGGCCAGCGCTGCGCGCAGTTCGTCCGGGGAAAGCATTTCCATAATTTCACGGGCTACAAATATTCGCGGACGAAAGATTCCGGTGACAGCCAGCAATGACGCGCCATTTTCAACGCGATAAACCGGCACGCGCAGAGCTGAAATGTCCATTATTTCTGCGCGTTCACGCCATCCGTGGTGCGCCTTTCTGGTTGCGCGCAGAATATTCACGCCACGCGCCATCATTCCGGCCAGTAACAGGGCACCAAGAATCGCCAGCGTCATCAGGCGAAGTCCCATACCCTCGGTCGTGGAATAGGGCTCAAACTTAAGGAATGCCGGCAGCGCCAGCCCGAATGTCACAATGCAGGTCAGAGCGAGCGGCAGGAGCCGCACAGAAAAGAGCAGGTTGGCTTTCCTCCCGGGTGTCGTTGTGCGGAAGATCTTCAGTGCCAGCCGCGCCACGGGTACGCACAGCAGTGACGCGCCCACAAGCACCAGGAGCATCACAGCCAGACACAGAGCTGTCGCCAGAACATAGAACATTCGCTGTTACTCCGTCCGGCGTAGCATGCGCCGTTTGGCCTTTACCAGCTGGTCCAGGCTGTCCAGCAGTTTCTCGTCGGTATCACTCACTGCATCCACAAAGTTTGAGAGCACGGCGCCACTGTTCTTGCCATCATGCAACACCATGCCAAACAGATGGTGGGTCAATCGCTCCTGGTATGCCTGTTCCGTAAGCGCGGCCACATAAAGAAACGCTTTGCCCACTTTGCGCCGCTGCAGCATCCCCTTTTTGTAGAGCCGGTCCATGGTGGTCATCACCGTGGTGTAGGCCAGTCGCTGCGCGAACTCGGCGTGCACGTCTCGCACACTGGTTTCGCCACTGCGCCAGATCCGTTCCATCATTTCAGATTCCAGGGCGCCAAGCTGACCCAGAGCTGTTTTCTGCTCGCCAAATTGTTTTTTGAGCCACATAGATGGCGACAGTCTACCGCATGCTGCACATGATTGAAATGCTAATTCCACCTGAAATCTGTCGCCGCAACTTTCAGCGGCAAAACTTTTCTGCACCTCAACGCGAATCACAGCAAATCCTGTATCATTCCCTGTTTACCGAAGGAGAATCCATGCCGCACAAAGCAATCGTCATTCTGTTGCTGACCCTGTCAATCGCCCTGCTCGCTCAAACCAAGAAGACTGCAAAGTCTGACAAAAAGGCCGACGGTCCTACCGCTGTTACCGGCAAGCCCACCACTACCGCCAGCGGCCTGGAGTATTGGGAGATCAAGAAAGGCAGCGGCAAACTGGCAGAGAAAGGCAAAAAAGTGAGCGTGCATTACACCGGCTGGCTCACCGACGGCAAGGAATTTGACAGCTCACGCGACGCAGGCGAGCCCATCGAATTCGATCTGGGCATCGGCCAGGTCATCAAAGGCTGGGACGAAGGGATTGCCGGGATGAAAGTCGGCGGCAAACGGCAGCTGCGCATTCCTCCGGCACTTGGATATGGCGCGCGTGGCTCCGGTTCGGCCATTCCTCCCAATGCAACTCTGGTCTTCGACGTGGAACTGATGGGAGTGAAGTAAGAAAAAATTGCCGGAAATTGCCAAGGCTGCTGGCGCAACCGCACTGGCTAAGCGCTAATGGCTAAGTGCTTCGTTACTATTTCAGCACAAACCAGAAGAACAGCAGGTTGGAAATCAGCATGCCCGTCACGGCGCAACCCAGCCAGAAGTTTTCAAAGCGGCTGTTGGTGGTGCGCATGATCTTGGAATTATTTGAAAGCAGCAGAATGTAGGCGAAGATCGGCACCAGCACGATTCCCGCCAGGGCCTGCGACCAGTACAGCACGTGCACTGTATTCACGCCAAAGAAGTCTATGACCACGGCCAGGAATACGGTGGCAGAGATCATTACAAAGAAGAGGCGCGCATTCCATGGTTCCATGGAAAGGCCTGACCGCCAGCCTGCCGCTTCCGCCACGCTGAAGCACAATGACGCCACTAAAATGGGCAGGGCGATCATGCCTGAAGCGATAATGCCCAACGCGAAAAGAACCGTCCCCAGAAACCCGAACGAGCCCAGCGCTTCTGACGCGGTGCGCGTGGTCATGTTTGAGGGATCAGCTACGTGCATGTGCGAAGCCGCGACCATTGCCGAAAGCGATATCAGGCAGGCAACAAAAGTTCCCGCATGCGACTCGGTCACGTGGGCTTTGGCCAGTCCTTCCGGAAGTCCGCGCTTGGAACTGGTTTGCCATACGATCACGTCCGGCGTGAGCAGCGATCCGAATACCGCCACCACGCCCATCATGTAACCCGAATTCACCTGCATGTGCGGCAGCAACACGTCCTTGGCCAGCCCGCTAAAGGAATCAGTAACTCGATAGGCCGCCACTACGTAGGCGACCAGAATGAGGCAAAGCCCGCCCAGGACTCTTGTGGTTCTCTGGTAGTCGCCAATGATCAGTACGTACCAGACGGTAAATCCCACAATGGCCAGGAAAAACAATCGTGGGGACATGGTCACAAGCGCGCAACTGTCGCTCACGGCAACGATGTCGCCCACAATCATGGCCATATTCACCACCACGATCAGTAAAGCGATTAGTAGCGCGAGCTTGCGCCCGTACTGCTCGCGAATCAGCTCAACTAGTCCCTTTTTGGTTTCCTGCCCGATGCGCGAGGACACCGCGAACACGCTGAACAGCACCGGAACGCACAGCACCACCACCCAGCCCAATGACGTTCCAAAGCTGGCGCCTGCCACGGTGGCCGTCAGAACCGCTGCCGGATCAAGGTCTGCGGCGCCGGCGATGATGCCCGGCATGGTGCGCGCGGCCTTATGAAAGAGCGTAGACTTCGGATTTTCAGGAGCAGTTTTCTGCGCCAGGTGAAGGGCTTCCATTTTAGATCCATTCACTTAGAAGCAGATGCAGCTCTGGTAGTTGGAAGCCTTAGGAAAGTAAGGTTAAGGGGAAAAGATCCTCGCGTCAGCCCATTTTTCCCAAAATGGAACGCTTTGATTTCGCCCCCTTGCCGGGCCGAGAACCGGTTCATTTCACGAAAGTGGCGGCCATTCTGCGCATTCGTCGGCCGTTGGAGGCGTTGCTAAGGAACCGCTGGAACGCACCCTAATTACGGAATCAGAAGTCGAACAGAAGGTTTTTCGTCCGGTGCTGTCAATGGTGACGGGCCGGGCGGTGACCACATAATTGGAGCATACGCCAGCGGAATTGCAAACGCCGGAAATGCTGTAGGTGTAACCAGCTTTGGCGCACCACTGGCCTGCCGTGCACTGTGAACCGCCTAGTATATTGTCAAGCAAGCAAGCGTGTTCCGCCGTGCCTTCACCACCGCAGGAGCCGCTGGCGCCAGGACCTAAGGTGGCCAGGTCTGATGCGTAGCCGTGGTCCGGGTACTGAGTTGAGTACGTGATTTGGGAAACAGTGATGCTGCGCACGGTGCTTGCGGCCCCTGATTCATTGGCTGCAATCTTTGCCCGCAACAGATTCGGAATGGCAATGGCAGCAATGATCAGGATGACAGGGATGGTTGCTGCGCTGAGATAGCCCATAATCAGACCGGCTGTGGCCATTCCGTCACCCTTAAGGCGGCCCATACTCCGGCGGATGTTCGCCTTC
>DATCAX010000022.1:0-2340 GCA_036512375.1 Candidatus Angelobacter sp.
CCTCGCCACCGGCAAATGACTTGTAATTGCCGCCGAGATCAGCCTTCAGGCCGAACCAGTCTCTCAAGTTGCCGGTCAGAGCGGCTTCCCATCCGCTGCCGTGGGAGAGCGTGTCGCCATTGAGTAGTGAGTAGCCAATAAACACGTCGCCAGATGAACCTTCATGGCTCATGTCATGGGTTTTCTGCGCCCAACTGCCGATCGAAAATAGAAAAGTAAAAAGGACAAGGATCTTGCGCATCTTGCGGTAGTGCCTCCTGGAAAAATATTGAGTCTCTATTGTGACGGAGCAGCGCAGGAAAGGTTGGAAGAAAAGTTCCGTAATCCGTTACGCACGAGATACGCCGGATGCCAAACCGGGGCGCCCTAGCTTTTTACTCTCGGCATGAAATCTGGCGCGCCGAGCTCGCGGACGATGGCCACTCCGGCACTGACGCCAATGCGGTTGGCGCCGGCATCGATCATCGCGTTGGCATTGGCCGCGGTGCGAATACCGCCGGAAGCTTTAACGCCAGCCTGATCTCCTACAACACCGCGCATCAACGAAACATCCTCGGGAGTGGCCGAACCGAAGAAGCCGGTAGCGGTCTTGACGAAGTCTGCCTTCGCCGCCAGGCTGAGCTGGCAGCTGAGAATCTTTTCTTCAAGCGTGAGCAGTGGAGTTTCAAGAATCACTTTAATAATTGCGCCGCTGCCATGAGCCACTTCCGCTACGGCCGCAATATCATTCATGACGCCCTGCCGGTCGCCTGATTTCAGTGCGCCAATATTCATGACCATGTCCAGTTCGTGAGCACCCAGACGGATGGCTTCCGCGGCTTCAAAGCGCTTCACGGTAGTGTGGTTCGCGCCCAGGGGAAAGCCGATGGTGGTGGCAATCTTTACCGGAGTGCCGTGCAGCACGGAAACCGCCAACCCAATCCACCATGGGTTCACGCAGACAGCGGCAAAGTTGAAGCAGACTGCCTCTTCACACAGACGCGCGATCTGGTCTGCTGTGGCTTCTGTTTTGAGTAGGGTATGGTCGATGAAACCGGCAATCGATTGCCAGTTCCGAACTGAGATCTGAGGATCTGTCAGGACCTGTGACATCCAGAACGGATTGTATCACTACTTGCCTGGTCTTCACTTTATTGGTCTTCGGAAAAGACGCATATGTCCGGCAGGTTACGGAAGCGCTCAGCGTAATCCAGCCCATAGCCGACTACAAACTCGTCCGGTATTTGAAAGCCGACGTAATCGGCTTGCACCGGCATCTGGCGGCGCGAAGGCTTGTCCAGCAAAGCGGCAAACTTGAGCGTACGGGGCTTGCGCGCCAGCAAGATTTTCTGCAGGAAAGTGAAGGTGAATCCGGTGTCGAGGATGTCTTCCACCAGAATTACATTCTTGTCTTCCAGCGGCGTGGTTACGTCTTTGATGAGCTGGACTTCGCCCGCGCTTTCTTTCTTTGTTCCGTAACTGCGTACAGCGATGAAATCAAACGTGGCATCGAGCTCTATCTGGCGCGCCAGGTCGCTAAGAAACAGACAGGCGCCCTTGAGCACACCCACAAGGGTGACCGATTGCCCAGCGAAGTCGCGTGTGATCTCCTGGCCGATGCGGGCGACGCTGTCAGCAATCTGTGTACGCGAGATAAGGACTTTCATGTTGGCAGGCATGTGGGGAAGAGGGATTGTACCGAAAAAAGCCACTAGCGACTAGTCGCTAGCCACACCGTTCCCAAGGACTGTCAGCGCAACTCGAATCCCAATTGTGCGATTCCGGGTTTCGCGGTAATTCGTGGTTCGCGCGCTCGAAATCGAGAGGCAAGCCGCGAATTGAAGCGCAGCAAAAATGACGACAATCTTTGATCTGGCTCGAAGCTAGTAGCTAGAAGCCAGTGGCTGCTTTAGAATTTCTCCATGCCGTTGCCTGAATACAAACAGCTGGTCGACGAAGCGAAGCGCGAAATCAAGGAAATCGCTCCTGCCGAGCTCAAGCGCATGCAGGAACAAAAGCAGAACTTCACGCTTATTGACGTACGCGAGCCCGATGAGGTGGCAGGAGGAGCCATTGCTGGATCACAGCCGCTGCCGCGCGGACAGCTTGAACACAAAATCGACACTATCACCACCGATAAAAACCAGCCCATCGTCTGTTACTGCGGCGGCGGCGGACGCTCCGCGCTGTCCGCGCAATCGCTGAAGAAGATGGGATTTAAGAACGTGATGTCTTTGGCGGGTGGGTATAAGGGGTGGAAGGGGAGCGGCGGCTAGCGCCGGTATTCGGTACTTGGGTTTTGGTATTTGGCATCGTGCTTGTGCCATCTTTTTCTGGACTCCAGATTTTCCAAAGGCATCG
>DATCAX010000023.1:0-3469 GCA_036512375.1 Candidatus Angelobacter sp.
GGTATTCCGCCAATT
This sequence comes from Candidatus Angelobacter sp., assembly GCA_036512375.1. GTDB lineage: Bacteria > Acidobacteriota > Terriglobia > Terriglobales > Acidobacteriaceae > Angelobacter. The sequence goes on from DATCAX010000023.1 coordinate 16, forward strand.
CAGTGTCGGGCGCGACGACAAAGACTATTTGTATGCCGGGCTTCACCGCCGGTATATCTGCCAACTGTGCTGAAGACTGGGTCACCAGGCCGAAAATCACAGCCTGGTCAGCAGCCTGGGCGGGCGTGAGTTCGGGAGTTTTGTCAAACTTGACGCCGTTGGGCAGAACACAGATAGGTCTTGCGCTGTCCGCGGTGAGCATGAGTGTGCCGTCGGCGGTGCGTTCAAGCACAGACGCCAATTTCATCTGCACGCGGGGCAAAGCGTCATAGCTGTGTTTGTCGAGCGTGGATACGCCGTCGCAGACATGCAACTCGGTTTTCCCGTTCAAGGTTACGCCGGTAACCTGCGCGTACGCGGGACCGTCAGGCGCATTGAATAGCACAATGGCTGAAAGCGGCGCGTCTTTGGCAAAGCCGCTCAGAGCGAGAGTGAGCAGACAGACGGCTTGCAATGAGCAAAAATGCCGTAAATATCGTGGCAAACGCTGGACCGGGGAAGGTTTCATGTTGATCAATTTCCTGAAATCCTGACTTCGCTGCTAATCGCTTGAAATCATAGGTAATCATGGAGTTGCGGGCCACGCAAATGACCTTGTGGAGAGCACTAAAGTAATGAGGAGAAGGCAGGAGCGCAGGGTTATGATTTGTGAACATCAAGTGGGCCGCCCAGGCTAGCTGGATCGGACAGAAATGGGTTCTCTGCAAATTTCCGGCCCCGCCGAAGACGGCGGAGTTGCTCCTACGGAGCGTACAGCGCAGGAACGCGATTTGAAGACCGCCTTTAACGGCCGCTACGAAATCCTCTCAGAGCTCGGTCGCGGCGCCATGGGCGTGGTGTACAAGGCAGAAGACCGGGTTATCGGCCGCACGGTTGCCCTGAAGACCATCGCTGTGGGGCGCGAAGCGCCGGACCATGACGACGTGATTGAGCGGCTCAAGAGTGAAGCCAAGGCCGCCGGCAGCCTGGACCATCCCAATATCATTACGATTTACGACGTGGGCAATGACGGCGACCGCGTTTACCTGAGCATGCAGTTTGTTGAGGGCTCGACCCTGGCGGCGATGCTGGACGGCGCCAACCTGCGTCCGGGACAGCTAACGCTGTTGAGCTATGCCGAGCAGATTTGCAACGCGGTGGCGTTCGCGCATGAAAGCGGCGTGGTGCATCGCGACCTGAAACCTTCCAATTTGATGCTGACGCCGCAAGGCCAGATTAAAGTCCTCGACTTCGGTATCGCCAAAAAAGGTGATGCTTCGCTTACGCAGTCGGGCATGGTGGTGGGTACGCCTTCCTATATGGCGCCGGAACAAGCTACGGGCAAGCCAGTGGACCAGCGGTCTGATATTTTCTCGCTGGGTGCGGTGCTCTATGAATTGTTTACCGGCAAAAAAGCCTTCCACGCCGATAGCGTGACAGCGGTCTTGTACAAGGTGGTACACGAAGAGCCTGATCTGCCGGCGACGATCGATCCTTCGATACCTCCGGGTGTGGAAGCGGCGATCCGCAAGGCATTGGCCAAAGATCCCGGCATGCGCTTCCAGAGTTGCGTTGAATTGCGCGATACGTTGCGCAAAGAAGCAGTGTTGTTGCGGACGGCTTCCGCCAGGATTTTGGCTAAGCCGCTGCTGGAATCTGATAACCACAAACGAATTATTGGAGCCAAAGGGAGGTCGCGGCGCACGCTGCCGATTCTGCTGGCTGCGTGCATTATTCTGGCGTCGGCGGCAATCGTGGTGTGGCCGCAGCGCGGTAAGATGCCGAGGCTAATGCGGTTTATCGGTTACGTGCAGCATTTTGGAAAGCATCCCAGCGGCAACGCGGCGCCTGATGCTTCAACTGCACCGACCGCGACCAGTGTAACGGCGGCTATTGCGCCTAAAAGCGCGGCGGTAAATGTTCCCGCGGCAGAATCGCCTGCGACAGCAGCGCCTGAGACTACAGTGAAGCCGGAAGCGCTGATCCAAAATTCCACAACAGCTTCATCGTCGGCGCGGCAGTCTATGACCGCAATGCCGCCTTTGGCAGTGCAACCACAAGCAGTTTCGGGGCCATCAGCAGGTGACGCTTCAGACGGCAAGTCCACCGTGCCGCCAGCAAACGCGCAGGGTCATGCGGTTAGCACAGCATCGCCGACTTCGGTCAGCAGTAAAGATTCAAAGAATGAACCTGAGCCAATCGCTCTCGCGCCCACGACAGCAGATCAACCGGCAGATCGCCCGGCGAGCGCAGCACCTTCAGAAACGTCCGACGAGCAGGCTGCACCCAGGCGTGTCCGCCCTGCCGTCCCGCCTCCGCCGGCCGTGGTGGAAGGTTTCACGCGTAAAGACATTCCTGATCTGTTGAATAAAGCCGACGCAGCCAGCGGCGGTGGCGACTACAAGAGCGCGGTCTATGAATATGACATCGTTCTGCGGCTGGATCGCGTGAACGCACGGGCCCGGGAGGGCCTTCGTCGCGCGCACGAAGCGGAAAAAGAAAAACGTTAAACCGGACGAGGTCACATTACTAATTCAATGCGGCGTTTGTTTTTCGCGGCTTACTGTCAATCATGACCCAGGCGCTTACTGCGCTTAACATAGCCAATCCGGCTGAAATAACCATCACCCAACGAAAGCCGGCCAGAAACGATTCATCAATCGCTTGTTTAAGTGCGTGTTGTTGATCAGCGGTCAGCCCCTTTGGCGGATCGATCTGCATCAATCGGTTGCGCTGTTCGAGTACGGATTGCTTTACAGAGTCGGGCTGGTTCGCCGCATCCAGTCTCCTCTCGAGTTGATTGTTAAAAACATGAAATGCAACCATGCCGAGCACCGCAATTGACAATAGCGAAGCAACGCGAGAAACCGCGTTGTTCACGCCAGAAGCTACCCCGGCCTGATGTTCGTTGACCGAATCCATCACAGTGGTGGTGAGAGGCGCAACAACGCCGCTCATCCCCAAACCAAGGACGATCATCGCGGGGAAATATGTGGTCCAATAATTTCCGCCTATGCCCGGCCTGGCGAACAATAGAAAGCCTGCAGCAGCAATGGCTGGCCCGATGACCAGTGGCAACTTCGCGCCATAGTGCGCGACCAGTCCGCCGGCCCATCGCGAAAGAAAGAACAAAATCAGAATCAGGGGCAAATTAGCTGCTCCGGCTTGCGTAGGCGTATAACCCTGCACCTGAATCAGGTCGTATGGAAGAAAGAAAAGCAGAGCACCCAGTGCGGCGTACAGCAGAAGCGTAAGCAGGTTTGCGCCACTGAAATTCGGCGAACGAAAAAGTCGCAGCGGAAGCAGTGGAGCGTCTGTGTGGGATTCTCTCCAGAGAAAAAGGGCGATTGCCAGGGTGCCGGCGGTCTCGGTTCCCCAGGTTTCTGGACTCGTCCAGCCCATTCCTGGGGCTTCAATCATGCCGAAGACCAGGAAGCCCAGGCCGAGGGTAATCAGGAATGATCCTGGGATATCG
>DATCAX010000024.1:0-9673 GCA_036512375.1 Candidatus Angelobacter sp.
CTGCTTCGTCATGGACGCCGCCCAGCGAGAGGCGGACAAACTTCCGCTCCAGCGCACGGGCAATGCTGCGCCCCAGCGAGGTCTTGCCCACACCGGGAGGTCCGACGAAACAGAGGATGGGCCCTTTCATGCTCGGCTTCAAACGCCGGACGGAGAGGTAATCGAGAATGCGGTCTTTCACTTTTTTCAGATCGTAGTGATCTGCGTCCAGCACTTCAGCTGCTTTCTTAATGTCCACCACAACGCCGCTCGACTTCGCCCATGGAAGTACCGCCAGCCACTCAATGTAGTTGCGTGTGACTGAATAGTCCGCCGCCATCGGCGACATCCGTGCGAGCCGGTTGAGTTCCTTGGTGGCTTCCTTCTTTACTTCTTCCGGCATGCCGGCAGCTTCAATCTTCTGCCGCAGTTCATCCACATCCCGCTGGGTCTCATCCTGCTCACCCAGTTCTTTCTGGATGGCCTTCATCTGCTCGCGCAAGTAATATTCACGCTGCGATTGCTGCACCTGGTCCTGCACTTCATTCTGGATCTTATTGCGCAGCTGCTGGACTTCCAGTTCTTTCGCCAGATGATGGTTGATGGCCTGGAGCCTTTTACTTACATCCGGGGTTTCCAGAATTTCCTGTTTGTCTTTGGTGGAGAGAAATGGCAGCGACGAAGCGATAAAATCCACCAGCCGGCCAGGCTCTTCAATGTTGATGGCCACGGTTTGCAGCTCGTCGGACAGCGTGGGCGAACCGGCCACAATCTGCTGGAACAATGTTAAGACATTGCGCTGCAGCGCCTCGATCTCCGGCGACATTTCCGGTTCTGCGTCAGGAATGGAATCCACATTGGCGCGCAGAAACGGCGTTAGCTGGGTAAATTCTTCCAGCTTGCCGCGCGTCAGGCCTTCAGTGAAAACAAACAGGCTTTGATTCGGCATCTTGACCACCTTGTGCACGGTGGCAAGTGTTCCGATGCTATATAAATCAGTAGGTTGCGGTGCATCTACACGGGCTTCCCGCTGGGCGACCACCAGAATGGTCTTTTCTTCACCCAGTGAGTTGATCAGTTGGATGGAGCTTTCACGTCCCACCGTTAACGGCAGGACCGCGTGGGGGAACAGCACGGTGTCGCGAACCGGAAGAACCGGTATGCCCTTATGCTGCTCCTCAGTTAAGGTTTGGCGCTCATCAGGCGTCACAGCTAGAGGCTCAATATTGGTAGTAGTTTTCGTTTCAGACGCCATAAATTTATCCTTGATATAAGTACGCTCACATTTGATGTGATTCAACGCAGAAAGATGCAGCTAAGCCACTTAGCTCCGCGCGGATTGTACCACTGTTTGCCGTCACTTGGCTCCAATCCGCTTACTTTTCAACCTCTTAGCAAACGTTTTCCCCGACTTGGCTGCGGGATGGTGAAACTTGTGTGGCAACTTCTAAACGCTTCATTTGACCCGTGGATATATCCCCATCACTTTCACAAAGCCGGCGATTTCTTCCAGGTGGTTCAGGGCCAGTTTCATGGCCGGATCATCTCCGCACAACACATCCACATAAAAACGATACTCCCACGGCCTGCCCCGCACCGGCCGGGATTCAATCTTGCTCAAATCGAGATCGCGCAGGGCAAAAACGCTCAAGGCCTTGAACAACGCTCCGGAGACATTCTTAAGCGAGAAAACCAGAGAGGTTTTGTCTGCCCTGGAAGCGATTTTTTTCTGTTTATTAATAAGGAAGAATCGGGTGAAGTTCTGTTTGTTGTCCTCCAGGCCCGATATCAGCACTTTGCCCCCATACTCCCTGGCAGCCTGGCTACTGGCGATGGCTGCGGTGTCACGCAGGTCCTGAGCCATGATGTGTTTTACGCTGCCTGCGGTGTCATAGAAAGGTACGGCCGATATGCCGCGATGTTTGCGGAAAAAGTTGCGGCACTGGTCCAGCGCCACCGGATGCGAGAGCACCTGGCGAATTTCTTTCAGCTTCACGCCCGGCGCGGCGATCAAGTTGTGCGCGATCCGCAGCCGCATTTCAGCGTGAATAAAAACATCGCGCTCAAGAAGGAGATCCAGATGCTCGCCGACGGGACCGGCCAGCGTGTTCTCCACGGGAATTACCGCAGCGGCGGCGCGGCGGGAATCCACCGCGTCAAAAACCTGGACAGATGTGGCACACGCCAGCACGTCAGCGCCGCGCACAAGCTGCAACGCCGCCTGATGGCTGAACGCTCCGCGCTCTCCTTGAATAGCAACTTTCATCAATTTTGTCGCTTCGCTCCAAACCGCCTGGGTGCGCCGTCCACTCAGGTCTCTTCTGCGCCCGGTGCGGGCCGCTCGCCGCGCCAGTCGGGCTCGCGGATAATCATGCATAACAATATCGCTTCTGGGGCCGGGCTGCCAGCTTTGGAAGGCGTTCACTGGTCCTGGCTGAGGCGGGAGCGGCAAGTAATCCACGGATCGAATATTGCCATCGCACTGAAATCGTAACCTTAATCAGAACAACAAGCGAGAGACCAAGCGGGCGTTCCAATCGCGCAGTCGAGAAATGCGCCAACTATCGAAGGAACAAAGGCTTAGTTCATTCGGTTTCAGCAGCTCTCGATTTCTAGCAACCGCCTTAGCCCTGTTAGCTTCAAAGTTATTGACAAGATTGATAGCTATTGACGAGAACGTTAATTGTGAGGGTGACGAAATGCTTTGGACTCTATTTGTGATTTTGCTTGTTCTCTGGCTGTTGGGAGTGGTCAGCAGCTACACCATGGGTGGATTTATCCACATATTGCTGGTGCTGGCTGTGATTGCACTGGTATTCCAGTTGATTACTGGCAGACGCGCCGCAGTTTAGGCCGCTGAAGCCCGCTGCAGGCACAAAACACGGGGAGTAGCTCTCGTGGGTATCGCGATACGGAGAAGGTTGTTCTCTGCTTTCATTCCGTATCCCATCATTGACCAAGGAACCAATAACTCAAGGGAAGGGGTTTATTCATGGATAAGGAACGCATTAAAGGGAAAGCCGAAGATATTGCAGGACGCGTTGAGCGTCAGGTAGGCGAGTGGACCGGCAACGACAAAGCCCAGGCTGAGGGTCTGGCGAAACAGGCTGAAGGCAAAGCTCGCAACGTGGTCGGCAAGATGAAAGACGGCGTGCGTGACGCAGCCGACAAGCTGAAAGAAACCAAAATCGAGAACGAAGAAGACCGGACGATCGAGCGCGACAAGGACGTCGCGTAACTTTAAGTCCGTCTTTTGCAAAAAGTCCGTCTTTGCAAAATTGAAGGCGCCTGCTCAGGGCGCCTTTTTGCTGCGCAAAAACCTGGCAACTCGCGGCGTATCACCAAAGTGACTCGCCTTGAACCGCCTGATTGTGGCATTCTTATGGCTATGAAAACCAAAAACATGCGCGAACTGGAAAAGATGTGGGCCAAAAAGGCGTCTGAACAGAGCAATCCGCAGCAAAAAGCCGGCGCGCCAACGCGACAGAGCCCTGCCCCTGCTACCCGTACTGCCAGAAAAGCCTCACGCGGGCGCTAGAACAGCGCGATCAGATTTCAATCACCAGGTTTCCGCTTCGGTCTTTCTGATAGGTGAGACCCGGCGGAACTACCGTGGTTGCGCTGTACTCCGTAATGATCGCCGGCCCGCGGTAGCGCTTACCCTCATTGATTGCAGACCTGGGAACCACTTGGGTTTTGTATCGGCGTCCGGCAAAGTGAACCATCAGAGTGGACGGCTTGAGCTTGCCCTGTTCTTCCCGAATCTTCAGCCGCGAGAGTTTTTCCGGCGAGGCCACGCGCCCGCGCATTCGCACGGTAACAATCTCTACGTCGCGCTCCGGACTGCTGTAACCATAGCGACGCTGGTGCTCAGCATGAAAGCGCTGAAGCACGTTAGCGGTGTACGGCAAATTGAGTTCGTATCCCTGGCCACGATAGCGAATGTCGCAGCTAGGTTCGAATACAGCTCTTCCCTGCCAATCTTCTTTCTTTAACTCATCTGCGATGTTGCGCTTGAGTTCGGTGAAGATTGGGTCAAGCTGCGCGGAAAATGCATCTTTGCGTTTTGTGCGGAAATTCCTGGCGTGGTTATTTTTGGCGCTGCTCGACATACGAAGAAGCACGGTTCGGGAATGATCTTTCACCACGTCACTAATGAGGATGCCCAGCGCTGAGAGCGCGCCCGGATATGCCGGAACGATCACCCGGGGAATCCGCAGAGCATGGGCCAGATCGCAGGCATGCATGGCTCCGGCGCCGCCAAACGCCACCAGCGAGAACTGCCGCGGATCATGCCCACGCTCAATCGAGACGACACGTACCGCCTTTTCCATGTTCGCATTCACCACGCGCACCACGCCTGCAGCAAACTCTTCCGACGACAAACGACTGTTGTTTTTCTTGAGCCACTGCGCAACGATCTTTTGCGTGCGCGGCAGGTCCAGTTGAAAATCGCCGCCAAGAAACTGGTCCGCTGGGAGGCGGCCCAGCAGCAGATTGGCGTCGGTCACGGTGGGGCGTTCGCCCCTGCCATAGCAGATTGGACCTGGATCAGCGCCAGCCGATTCAGGCCCCACGCGCAAGGCGCCGCCCGCATCGAAACGCGCCAGCGATCCGCCACCAGCGCCGACGGTGTGAATATCCAGCACCGGTACTCGCACCGGCAATCCGGCGACATCAGCCTCATTGGTTGTGGTTGGCTTTCCGTCAACCAACGCGACGTCAGAAGAAGTGCCGCCCATATCAAAAGTGATGATGCGGTCGAAGCCGCTGCGCTTTGCCACGGCCGCCGCGCCCACAATGCCGCCAGCCGGACCAGATAGCACCGTGCGAACAGGTTGCTCTGCTGCGGTTGCCAGCGCCGTGATGCCACCGCTGGATTGCATCACAAAAATGCGCGCGGATTTGCCGCTGCTGGCTGCGCGCTCTTGCAGCTTCTGCAAATAGCTCTGCATCACCGGCTGCAGATAAGCGTTGACCAACACGGTGCTGGCGCGTTCATATTCGCGAAACTCGGGCAGGATCTGGTGAGAGATAGAAAGTGGAAGGTCGAGCGCAGCCAGCGCTGCGGCCACAGCTTTTTCATTTGCGGAATTGGCGAAAGAAAACAGCAGAGAGAGCGCGATCGCGTCCGGTTTCTGTTCAGCGATTTGGGCGGCGAGAGTCTTGAGCGACGCTGGGGTTGGTGCGCGCAGCACGACACCTTCGGCAGAAGTCCGCTCGTCGACGCCGAAGCGGAGTTCAGCCGGAGCCAGCGCGCGATCTTTCTCAAAGAAGAAATCGTACAGTTTAGGCCGCTGTTGGCGACCGATCTCGATAGAGTCTTCAAAGCCTGCGGTCGTCACAAAAGCTACGCGCGCGCCTTTGCGCTGAAGGAGTGTATTGGTGCCGACGGTGGTCCCGTGCAGCACCACAATGTCCTGCGCATCGCCGGCAATCCTGTGCACCGCATCGGCAATCGCCTGGGCCGGATCGGCCGGAGTGGAAAATACTTTCAGAATGCGGAGGGTGGAGTCCTGTAGCCAGACGCAGTCGGTGAAGGTTCCGCCGCTATCAATGGCGATTCTGAGAGGGGTACGAGTAGACATGAGAGGAGGAGTCAAACTCGCGATTCTAACATGTGGAAATCGTCAAAGCTTCTTTCCCATCAGCAATCCATCAATCGAATCCAGATAATAGCGTGGCAGGACCTTTAGCACCGCGTAACCGTGCTTCTTGTAGAACCGGAGCGCCAGCTCATTGTCGACCGCGACTTCCAGCGACACATAGTCACAGCCAAGGGATTTCAGTTCACCTTCGGCGGAGGACATTAACAGAGTACCCAGGCCACTGTGCTGGGCCGGTGGAGCAACGTCAATGGTGATGATCTTTCCCATGGAACGCGAAGCGCGGCGTGGAACGAAGCGGTCCGCAATCACAAAGCCCATGACCTTTTCATCCTGTAAACCAACCAGCGTGATGGCCGTAGGCATTCCGAGGAAGTAGGACATCTCCTCCTTCGCATAGGCAATACCTTCAATAAAACATGTCTGGTCGATTTCCAGTAATCGGGGGAAATCTTCAGGCTGATACCTGCGGACTTTGAGCACGAGAATATTGTAATGGGCGATCGGGAACACCTTTGAAACGCAGAGGAAAGGAGGGAGCAGAGGAACGGAAAAACATTTTAAGGAATGCGGAAAAACAAGGGATTTAGGTTCTGCGTAGTGTCGCGCGACTCCGTTACCGCTGTTCCTCTGTGTTTCAAGATTTAGGTTTTACTTCAAGAACGGGGAGCAATTAGATGGCGCGGCGGATTTTCTTGCGGCAATCTTCGCAGACCCCGTAAATCTGGAAATTATGACGGGTAGCGTCAAAATGATATTTGCGGCCGATCTCTTCTTCCAGCTTGTTTACCTCCGGCGAGAAAAACTCGACCGAGGCGTCGCACTCCGTGCAGACCATGTGATGGTGATTGCGGCGGTTGAACTGGTGCTCATAGCGCGCCATGCCGTCGGGGAACGGGACGGCGCTGGCCAGTCCGCATTCCGCCAGCAGCTTGAGCGTGCGGTAAACCGTGGTAAAGCCGATCTTGGCTTCTTTCTTGCGGACCAGGCGAAAAAGTTCGTCGGTGGAAAGATGATCGCGGGTTTCAAGGAACGTCCGGAGAATGGTGTCACGCTGGTCAGTATGTTTCAGCCCAACGCGCTTCAGGTGCTTATAAAAGATGTCCTGCGCCTCGCGCATCAGTTCGCGGGATGGCGGCGCGTGATCGTCAATCCGTCGTTGCAGCATGTCTTAAGCGGCCCCTAAAAAACTGCAAATGAAAATGAAATTCATTTTCATTATACGCAACAACAAAGCCGATTCGAGAGAAAATACGTGCTTTCCAGAACAGCCGGTGAGATCATCAGACGAGAAATATTCGCTCCCTTATGAAGAAAACACCATGGAAGCTTGCGCTTTTATGGGCGGTAATCGCCTTTCCGGTGAGCTTTGTGATTTTCAATGTGGCATTCATCTACTGGGCGGTGAAGACATATCCGCACAATAACTCCATGGCCGGATTCGCGGCTTTTATTTACGGCTTTCCTGTGGGGCTGGCATGCAGTTTAGTGACGTTCGTGGTTGTGCTGGCGGTATCCAGGCGCAAAGGTGAGCAACAGCCCGAGGATTAAAACCTACCAGGCCGATTGTGGTCTTTGTTGCCGTTCCCGTAAAATCCAGGCTCATGGCCACTACCACTGTTGCTGCTCCTGCCCCGCGGAAGGGCTTCTTCGGCATCGCCTTCAGGATCATTTTCTGGATCCTGCTGCTCGTGATCATTGCCGGTACTCTGGCGTTCCTTTGGTTCTATAACGGCGCTCGCTCTTCCCTGCCGCAACTCGACGGAACCATCAGGCTCGCCGGTTTGCAGTCGCCGGTCTCGGTCGTCCGGGATACACATGGCGTGCCGCACATCACGGCAGCAAAGCTGGAAGACCTGTTCTTCGCCCAGGGCTATGTGACGGCACAAGACCGCCTATGGCAAATGGACCTCACGCGTCGTGCGGTGGGCGGCGAGATGGCCGAGATTTTTCCCGCGTCCAGCGCGCCACCTCAACCGGTTTCGCGCGCAACCGCTGCTGTGCGCCCGCGCCAGACCTGGGTGGACTATGACAAGCAGCAACGCACCATGCGGCTACGCGTGATTGCCGAGCGCGTAACGCGGCAGCTGCCAGCGCGCGATCGCGCGTTTTTTGAAGCGTACGCCAAGGGCGTAAACACTTATATTGACCAGCATCGTGACAAGCCGCCGATGGAGTTCCGCGTGCTGGGTTATAAGCCGCGAGCGTGGTCCGCGGCGGATTCACTTCTGGTCGGCATCGGCATGAGCCAGTTGCTGAACCCGCAGTATGAAACCGAATACTGGCGGGAAAAGATCGGGGCCAAACTTTCACCGGAGCTGATGGCAGATTTGTATCCGCCCGATTCGTCGCGTGACCATCCTCCGGCCAGCGAAGCCAGCAGCAATCCGGGCGCAAACGTTCCAACACAAAACCCGCCCGCTACTGCGCCTGCTCAAAAGATCAGCCAGTCTCGATCCGCGATAGCTCCACCGCGCCTTGTCTCGCACAAAAATGACGACTCCTGCGAAGCCTGCCTGCCGGGATCGAACAACTGGGTGATCTCCGGCGCGCACACCGTTTCCGGCAAGCCGCTGCTGTCGAATGATATGCACTTGCCGCATCGCGTCCCCGGCGTGTGGTATGAAGTGCAGCTCCACTCCGGCAACTTCAACGTTGAAGGCTTTTCCCTTCCCGGACTTCCTTTCATCAGCGTGGGACACAACCAGCGCATCGCATGGGGCTTCACCAATCTGAACCCGGACGTGCAAGACCTGTTCATTGAAAACTTCAACGCAGCGGGTGAATACCAGACGCCGAACGGCTGGCAGAAACCAGAGATCGATCACCAGGTCATACACGTTAAAGGCAAGCCCGACGAAGCGATTGACATCGTAGTCACGCGCCACGGGCCCATCATCACGCGCCTGCTGCACGGTGAAACGCGACAGATCGCGCTGGGCTGGCTGGTCTATGATCCGCAGGCCATCAGCGTGCCGCTGTTTGATCTTGATTCCGCGCAAAACTGGGACGAGTTCCGCAAAGCGCTTTCGGTCTTTGCCACGCCATCGCAAAACGTGGTCTATGCCGATATCGACGGCAACATTGGCTACCAGCCGATGGGTTTTGTGCCCATCCGCGCTTCAGGTGACGGAACTGTGCCAGTGAACGGCGCAGACGGCAAGCATGACTGGACTGGCTATCTGGATTTTGACAAGTTGCCCAGCCTCTACAATCCGCCGTCGGGGATTATCGCCACTGCCAACTCCAAGATCACGCCGACGGGATATCCTTACCAGCTCGCCACGCAGTGGTTTCCACCGTATCGCGTTGAGCGGATTTACAAGGTGCTGAAGACGGACAAAAAATTTGCTCCGGCTGACATGCTGGCCTTGCAGACCGACATCACCTCAGAATATGACCGCTTCTTTGCCGACAAGTTTGTGTACGCCATTGACCACAGTGCCAAAGCTACGGACCGGACGCGCCAAGCCGCAGACGCAATGCGCGGCTGGGATGGACGCATGCTGGCAGACTCGGTCGCGCCAACCATTGAAGTCCGTACGCGCCGCTACCTGTGGGAAATGCTGCTGGACCCCAAGCTGGGCAACGATGCCGACAACTATGAATGGTCTGAAGCCGCCGTGGCGCTGGAAACCATTGTGCAGAACCAGCCTCCGCGATGGCTGCCTCCGGGCTATGACAACTTCAACGACCTGCTGACCGCCGCCGTCGAAAAAGCTCTGAAAGACGCGCCTGAAGATTTGAAGGCCTGGAAATATGGCGAGACGTATCCCGTGGTGATCGATCATCCCATCTTCAGCGGCATTCCCGGCCTGCGCAGCTTCAGTGGCCCAGGACGCCATCCGCAATCGGGCGGCGGCTATACCGTCAAGCAGGTAGGCCGCGGCTTTGGCCCGTCTGAGCGCATGACCGTGGACTTCTCCAACCTGGACGGATCAACCTTCAATATTGTGCAGGGCGAATCCGGACAGATCTTCAGTCCTCATTACATGGACCACTGGGACGCATGGTACAACAACAAAACTTTCCCGCTGGCATTCACAGATGCGGGCGTGCAGGCGGCGAAGGCGCATGAGCTGAGGCTG
>DATCAX010000025.1:0-4384 GCA_036512375.1 Candidatus Angelobacter sp.
CCCGGGTTCCATGTTGGTCCGGCCATTTTCTTCGGCACGGGATTTCTTATCGGCGCATGGCTGAACCATGATTGCGACTGGCGCGACCATCGCGTTTTTTATCACGGATGGGAAGGCGGCCCGCGCTGGATCGAGCGCTCGCGTCCCCACATCCGCATCACCAATATTTATGTGACCAACAACTACCGCAATGTGGTGGTCAACCGCCGCGTGAATGATCGCCACGTGAACTACGGAGCTCTGAATCGCTACAACACGGTCCACCATGACGTGGATTACAACAACGTGCGCCGCGTGCGCAGGACCGATGCAGGCCCTCGCACGGTGCAGCCATCCCGCGGCAATGCTGGTCCACGGTCCGTGCAGCCACCTCCGGGCAACGATAACCGCGACAACAAGATCATCCGCCGCAATATTGACCCGACCGATCCCAGAATCGATGCCAATCGGGGCCACAGGCAATCGAACCAATCGCAGCCGCAGGTTCTACAACCCAATACACCCCGTGGGGACGATCGTCGTAACTCGCGCCCGGTTCCGGCAACCACGCTTCCAGCTCAGGTTCCCAGGACTGACCAGACTGCCCCTCAGCCACGGCAGCCCAATATCGAGCGGCCACCATCAGTATTCAGGGGCGGAGGTGGCGGAGGAGCAGGCGCGATCGATGCCCACGCAGCCAGCCAGCGCGGCCATGAAAGCCGCCAGCAACAGAACCAGGTTGCGCCAAAGCAAACCCCGCGGCAGCAGGCTCCCAATCCACAGCGCGGACAGCAAAATCCCCAGCGCGGCAGGGGGCGGTAATGAAACAGCCATCACGCATCATTGAACTCGACTTGGAAAGGGCTGGGCTTATGACAAAGGGCAAACTCATTACATTTACCATGCATTCACTCGCGTCGTTTTTCCTGGCAGCGGTTCTCCTGATGGCGGCCTCTCTGCCCGTCCGCGCAACAGCAGCCGATCAAGGAAAGCAAAGTGTATTCGCCACGCCTGACGAAGCAAAGCAGGCTCTGGTGAATGCGGCAAAAAACAAGGACCGCGCCGCGCTGGCCCAGATCTTTGGCCCGGACAATGACAAGCTCCTCTCCGGCGATCCGGTCCAGGACAATCACGAGTTGGAGCAGTTTGCCGCCGCTCTGGAGCAGTCGGCGAATCTCGAGCCCGCGGCCGGCAGCAACAAAGCCACGCGCACCATTGGCGACAACCACTGGCCATTTCCCATTCCTCTGGTCAAGCAAGGCGACCGGTGGCATTTTGATACTACGGCGGGCATGGAAGAGATTTTGAATCGCCGCGTCGGCGAAAACGAACTCTCCGCCATCGCCACCTGCCACGCCTACGTCCTGGCACAATGGGAGTACTTCACCGAGGGCGATCATGACAACGACGGCGTCGCCGAATACGCGCAGCATTTTTCCAGTTCGCCGGGACAGAAAGACGGCCTTTACTGGGAAACCGCGCAAGGCGAGAAGCCCAGTCCCATGGGTTCATTGGTGGCGGCCGCTCGTCTGGAAGGCTATACCAATACCGGCAAAGGCAGAGAGGCCACAGCCGCCAAAGACAACCCTCCCCACCAGCGCACGCCCTACTTCGGATACTATTTCAGGATCCTGAAGAGTCAGGGCCCGCATGCACCCGGCGGGAAATACAACTACATCATCAACGGAAACATGATTGCGGGATACGCACTGATCGCTTATCCCGATAAATGGGGCAGCTCTGGAGTGATGACCTTTATCGTGAACCAGCAGGGTCGCGTCTACCAGAAAAACCTTGGCGCTGACACGGCAAAAATTGCAGCCGCGATCAAGGACTACGATCCCGATTCAACCTGGAGGCTGGTGAAGGAATAACACAAAGTTTGAGCAGCGACTCCGTACCGGCGCTGGAGTCGCTGCCTCAACCGCATCCTTCCAGGAGAGTCGGCAGGCATTTATGCCTGCGGAAGCAACTAAGAAACTAACGGCATTCGCCGGTGAGGCAACATCAGTTTTGCGGCAGGCCGCCGTTTCTCAACTGTACGGAGATCTTGATGGTCGCCAGCGTCTTGCCGGACGCGGTTGCGGTGCATTCGATCTCCTGCTTCTCTTTTGTCTCGGGCGTCTCTGTCTTTGGCGAATCCAACAGCACTTGCCAGTAGTAGTCCGATTGCGGATCAAGTGCGAGGCTGCCGGCGCCGCTTTGTGTCGTCCATCCGTCGGGCAGTTTAACCGCGATGGTCATGCTTTTAGCCGCGTCGGTGTGATTATGCAGTTCGAGTGGGATGGTGAGCGTGGTGCCGCGCTTGATCGCGATTTCAGGCCCGCTGGCTTTAGGGAGTCTGGTGATTCCATGAGCCCGACGAAATTTTTCATAGAAGCCCCATGGGCCGCCCAGTTCGACCGAGAGGGCAGCAGGTTGCGTGTACGCTTCTCTGGCCGGCGGAACAAACGCGATTTTTGCCAGCGTGATTCCCTCAAACACGTCTCCGGTCACGCTGCCCGGCACCAGCGACTTGCCGAGCGTGAAACTTCCTTCACCGCCCCAGTTCTTCTCCTGCTCCGCCACCTGCTTCTCGTCCATCTTCTTCAGTCCTTCAATGAAGTTGCGATATTGCGTCAGGTGATATTGGAAAGTTTCAAACCCTGCGCGCCAGTACGGAATCTTCAACGCCTTGGACATACCGTTAGTCTGGTAAGTTGGACCAGTGCCCTTGAAGATATCGTCTGCCGCATCGGGAAAATAATAGAGCTTCTTCGCCTGCCAGGGCTGCAAGCCGTCGAGCAGCGTTTCATTCACTTTTGCCGGCCCCGCGAGCTGCGCCGGATAGACAGATGGATCGCCTGCGCTGTCGAAAGCTTCCGTCGCCAGCACGCCCGCGGCCTGATGGTCGCCATGATTTTCACCAAAGAAAAATCCTGGCATCCATGTAATGATCACCTCAGGACGCGTCAGCCTGACCATCCTGACCATTTGTTCCTGCACTTCGCCGTGGCGCCAGTTGGCCAGCGACTGCAAAACATTCTGGCTCGGTGTGTCGCGTCCGCTCAGGAACCAGACGTTGTTGATGCCCACGCTTTGCAGCGCGTGCCGCAACTCCATCTCTCGCACTGCGCCCAGGGACTGCGCGCGCTCCGGCCCCATGTTGTTATGCCCGGCTTCACCATGTGTTGTGTAGACCACGGCCACGTGTTTGTGTTGATCAATCAGCTGCACCAGATAGGGCACCACGCCCGTCTCATCGTCAGGATGCGCCACCACCAGCAGAACATCAACTTTCAGTCGCTCGTCCGGCTTGAGCAGCGGCGGCGTGGGAATGGGAGCGGGCGTCTGTGCCGCCACAGTGGTTGCGATCGCCAGCAGTACGGCCATCAAGCGAAAAAATCTCATCAAGCTTCCTTCCAGCGAGCGGGAGTGATCTATCGCAGAGTAAATGGCGCGGCGTGCGGATTCAACTTTTCTTACCGCCAAACGCAAGAATGGCCCGCGCCAAGGCAGGCCATTTCGCATTGTCCATCGCACCAAGTTTTAGTGGACCACCACACTCACGCTGGGCGGCGCATTTGGTGGTGTGGTTGTCGTGCCGCCGACGAGCAGTTCATAAGCTCCAAGATCAAACGCAGTCCCTTGGGGACGGAGCGTTCCATCCTTGTCACGAACCTGGCTGGGTCCGGGATTCGGCACGAATGGATTGGACGGAACCACCGTCACGCCGGCATCTTTCGCCGGACTGGTCGCGTTCAAATGCAGATCGCCGCTGCTGCGGTTCACAAACTGCGGATCAACATTCAGGTTGCTGGTGGTCTGTGTGGGACCAGTGCCAACGCCGAACCACAGGTTATGGTCGCCTTTGATCTGGCTGAGACTGCCATCAATATAAATCTCGCCCGGATTCTGGTCGGCCACGTTGTTGCGCAGGTTCATCAGCAGAGTTGCCGGTCCGCCGCCCACGCCAAACGCTCCTCGCGATCCGCTGGCGTTTGCAGAGTTGTTGGCAGCGCAATCGGAAAGCGTGTTGTTGAAGACCTGCACTGTTCCGGTTCCCGGTGTGCCGTTATTGGTGATGCCCGCAACGTAGATGCAGGAAAAACTCGCGCCCAGTTGCAGCGGATCCATGAGCCCAACGTGGTAAACCACATTGTTATAGGCCTCCACCGTACCTTTCGAAGGATCAACCGTGGCAAAGTTAATGCCGTTACAGTTATCGCCATGGATCAGGTTGTCATGCACGTGCAGATCATATTGATCAAAGCCCGTTGTATCGCCCGCTCCGCAGGAAGGACTGCACAGCGGTGAAGAATGAAACTGCAGCGCTCTGCAGGTAAAGTTGTCGTGAATATGGTTCCAGCCCACGTCTATGTGATTTGAATCCGTGCTGAAATAAACTGCGTGATAAAACTTTGAG
>DATCAX010000026.1:0-2947 GCA_036512375.1 Candidatus Angelobacter sp.
CAGGCTGCTTCCGTCAAGGTGCCTTACATCGGTCTTTCCCTGGCCTTAATTGTTCTTGCGGCAACGGTGGCCTGGTTCAAGTTGCCGGTGATCGAATATGCAGAAGCGCATGGGCAGGTGACTGGCAGTATCTGGCGTCACAAGCGGCTTGTGCTGGGTGCGGCTGCGGTCTTCGTTTACGTGGGCGCGGAAGTTGCCATCGGCAGCCTGATGACCAACTACCTCAACCAGAAAGAAATTGGCGATCTGCCATTGAAAGACGCTGCTGGCTATCTGCAATATTATTGGGGCGGCGCAATGGTCGGGCGGTTTGCGGGCTCAATCCTGCTGCAAAGAATGCGTACACAGAACCTGCTGGCCTTTAATGCCATGGCGGCAGCGCTGCTTGTGGCGATTTCCACGCTCACCTTCGGTCATTTCGCCATGTGGAGTCTTCTTCTGGTTGGACTGTTTAATTCCATCATGTTCCCCAGCATCTTTGCCCTGGCCATTGAAGGGTTGGGGCCGCTGACGGGGAAGGGATCGGGCCTGCTGGTGGCGGCCATCGTTGGCGGCGCCACAGTTCCTGAACTGCAAGGTTTTTTGGCCGACCATATTGGAATTCATCACGCGTTTTTCCTGCCGGTGCTCTGCTACGTTTACATTATTTTTTATGCGCTCAAAGGCGCAACAGGGCCGCGGATCCAACCGGCATAACTTCGGACTATGATTAGAGAAGCACGTGCCGGCAGGCGCATTGCCCGCGAGGAGTGTTGATGTATTTTGAGCAGTTTTATCTGGGATGCCTGGCCCATGCTTCCTACATGCTGGGATCCGAGGGCGAAGCGGCGGTCGTCGATCCGCAACGCGACGTGGAAATCTACCTGAAGGCCGCGGACGAGCAGGGCCTGAAAATCCGTCACATTTTCGAAACCCATCTGCATGCCGATTTCGTTTCCGGACATCTGGAACTGGCGGAGCGCACGGGCGCAAAAATCTATATCGGCGCAGAGGCGGGGGCCACTTTCCCGCACGTGCCTTTGCATGACGGCGCAGAAGTACGGTTTGGCAAGGTGCGCATAACTGCGCTGGAAACTCCCGGCCACACGCCTGAAGGCGTATGCCTTGTGGTTGCGGATGAAGAAAAATCCTCTGAGCCTTGCGCTGTCCTGACGGGCGACACCTTGTTTATCGGCGACGTTGGCCGTCCTGATCTTTCCAAATCCCACACGCCGCAACAGCTGGCGGGCTTTCTCTATGACAGTCTGCACGGCAAGTTGATGAAGCTTGGCGATCACGTTCTGGTCTATCCGGCACATGGGGCCGGTTCGCTCTGCGGACGCAACATGCGAGCGGAGCGGTCTTCGACGATCGGCACGGAGCGGATGACCAATTACGCGCTGCAAATCAAGTCCCGGGAAGAGTTCATCCGGCAGCTGACGGAGAACCTGCCTTCGCGCCCGGAGTACTTTCTACAGGACGCGCAGATTAACCGCGCAGGCGCTCCCGCGCTGGCGGAAATGCGTGATCTTCCGCCGATAGGTGCTCCGGAACTCAACGAGCTGCTGCAACACGGCGTCTTTGTGCTCGACGTCCGTCCAAACGCGGATTTTGCTTCCGCGCACGTGCCCGGTTCTATCAACATTGCATTATCAGGTCAGTTTGCTTCGTGGGCTGGCACCATCATGGGACTGAGCGCCCGTCCGGTGCTGATTGCGGAATCGCCTGAGCAATATGCCGAAGCTCGGCTCCGGCTGGCGCGCGTAGGGATTGAAGATCCGCGCGGATTTCTGCCTGGCGGCATTGCCGCGTGGAAGCAGGCTGGCTTTCCCCTGGCCAGCGTGCCGCAAATCACGGTGCAGGAATTATCGGACCGGCGGCACGGTGGTCGCTTGCAGGTGCTTGACGTTCGTCGCGAAGGTGAGTGGCAGGCAGGGCATATCGAAGGAGCGGAATGGTTTCCGCTGGATAACTTCAAGGTCTCTGCGCCTGAACTCGCCCCGTCAACCCCGGTAGCGGTTCATTGTCAGGGCGGATATCGCAGCATGATTGCTTGCAGCCTGCTTCAGCGCGCTGGACTGGAAAACGTAATCAATGTGGCTGGAGGATTCGATGCGTGGAAGCAAGCCGCATTTCCCGTGGAAGCCCCACAGCCGGAAGTGCAAGCAAAGTAATCAACCATCACCGTGACCTGAGACCTTAGAGAAAACAGGAAGCCCTTCTGCAACCTCCAGACTATTCGTTTTGCAAAAACTCTCCTTAACAGCACTATCTTTTCTGAGATGTGCAGCCTTGTTCACAGGATTGACCGCTCTTATAAGCTGGGCCTAAACTCAGCATGTTTGCAGTGTAGATTTTGCGCCGCACGGCGGATTTAAGACGGAGGAAGTGATGTCAGCATTTCTTTTGAATTTGATTTTTGCCTATCCCACAAACGCCGGTTCAGCAACTGGCTTGTTCGACGACTACAGTAGCACCGACCCCTTGGGGGCCCAATCCAAGGCCTGGTACACGATCCCGGCAGGGTGGCCGAACCAAGGATCAATCCAGCCATCGGGACTAGTGAACCAGGAGGCAAATCTGCTGGCCTGGGGGCAAAGTGTTCCACCGATTCAGGATAATCCGCCCGCAGGGGAACCGGGCTTAAGTTGCGGTATGGGAGCTTCCATTTTCATTCGGGTTGTGCCGGATGGCACTTGGAGTCCGGCGCCCAATAATCTTGACGGGCTGGTGGCCGCGTTTGGGCGCCCTAATGCCCACCATCATGACGGGGACAGCATTGCGTCACCGTTCGTCTTAGGGGCAGGCAGCAGGGGAGGGCAGAATACCCCGTCTAGTTATAGGGCCGTGGTCACACCGGCTGGTGGAAACAACGCTCCTCTTGCGGACAATTCCTGGATCCTGTACGTCGGACCAACCTATCAAAATGCCCCGGGCAAAGGCAGTGGACGGTGCCCCGGCGGCAATT
>DATCAX010000027.1:0-3257 GCA_036512375.1 Candidatus Angelobacter sp.
CGCGTCGTCCGCCGGATGGTTGGGTTGCAGCCGTATGCCCAGCACGCCGCGTTCGCCCATGGTGTTGCGGCAGTGCGTGATCACGCGAATCTTATTTGCAGCCAGCACCAGGTCCTTGTTGCTCATCAGCTTGGTCACGGCCGCGGCAATTTCCGGGGTAATGGCCCAGTGCAGGTCCTTCAGCATGGCCTCGCTGGTTTCATCGCTCAGGATGAACTCGCGAAACTCGCCGACCGTCATGCTCTTGATGATTAGAAAACTCTCATGATCGTGTGTTTCCAGAATCAGGCGGCTGACGTCATCCTCATCGGGCGAGATCAGCGGGTTGGACACAATTTCCTGAAGCGGCAGATCGGCCAGCGCAAACTTGGCAGCGACACGCTCTTGCTCGGATTGAGCCGCCAACCCGGCTAGTTGGTCACCCGCCTTCTCCTCATTAGCCTTAGCGAAGAGGTCAGGCAGATCGCGGAAATGAAAGCGCTCAGGCATTCCAGACGATATTTATTATCCTTCGGAAAGCCAAACGATACCAATCGAAAGAAGTGAATTCGCTTTCATGTAAATATGCAAGACCGATTACCACGCCACCGCCGGCGGAAAACTCTTGCCTTTACAAAATTAAAAAGTTTTTTACTTGCTTTCGCCCCTTTCAGAGGACAATACTTCAAACAACCAGAACGAAACAGGTAAAAGGTTTAGTCGACGGGATGACAATATGCGTCCAGCAGTCCTTTCTATTTCCGCAGAGAGGGTGTTGGCTCCTATCCGTAACGCCGTTTTGGCGCATGCCGGATACGGGGTCATACCAGTGTCTTCAGTTGAAGCCGCGCTCAAAATCCTCCAAGTCCGTCACGTCTGTGCCATTGTGATTGCCAACTCTGTGCCTGTATTGGAGCGACGCCGTGTCTGCTCAGAAGGCCATAACCTTCACGTTCCGACGGTGGTGCTTGATCCTTACGATCAGAGCGGCGATGACGAGTCTGAGCTGCATGTAAATCCGCTCGACGTCCCCGAAGCGTTCCTGGACGCCCTGGCCTCACTGATGCAGCGCGACCATCGGCACGCCTGATCTTGAGACGCTGCTAAACTTTTGGTAATGCCGCGTCGTACAAACCAGAGCGCTCAATCACAAGCCGATTCCTTGCCCACACACCTTGCTGTGCTCAATCAGGAGATTATCGCCTGCACTCGCTGTCCGCGGCTGATTGCGCATTGCCGCAAGGTAGGCGAAGTCAAGCGCCGAGCCTATCTCGAATGGGATTACTGGGCCAAACCCGTACCCGGATTCGGAGATCCTAACGCTCGCCTGCTGATCCTTGGCCTTGCGCCGGGGGCTCATGGATCGAATCGAACCGGCCGCCCATTCACCGGGGATGGCTCCGGTAACTTTATGTATCCGATCCTGCATAAGGCGGGATTTGCATCGCAGCCAACCGCCATCCGCCGCGAAGACGGACTGCAACTGCTGGACGCTTACATCACTGCTGCGGTCCGCTGTGCACCGCCAGAAAATAAACCGTCACCGGAAGAGATTGCCAACTGCTCCAGCTTTCTCGATCGCGAATTTGCCGCGCTGACGAACGTGAAAGTGGTTGTGGTGCTGGGCAAGATCGCTTTTGACGCTTACCTCAACTATTTGAAACGCCGTGGCGAGCTGAAATCCAAGAGCGGAATTCTTTTCGGCCATGGCGAGACCTACAAATTGCCGAACGGCCGCACGCTGCTTTGCTCGTATCATCCGTCTCTGCAAAACACGCTGACTGGAAAGCTGACGGAGAAGATGTTCATGGATGTATTCCGGAAGGCGCGGAGGCTGGTTAAAGATCGCTATCTCTGATTTATCCTCTCGATTGTCCCAATCAAGCTTACGTTTCGCAAGAAAAAATCTGAACTTCTTCGCTAGTCTTCGTCCTTTGATGAAACCACTGCTCGCGCTGGAAGCCCGGCGCTCTCCAGCTTCAACTCCGGCAGGCTGGCATCTTTCAATTGTTTATTCAATGCTGGCAGATCCTGCGCCTTCACCGCATTCCAGCGATCCATCAACGGCGGTAATTGTTTTTCGAGATCGGCGACGGCAGCTACGGCTTGCGTGCTGGGAGCAACATCGGCTTCCTGAAAGACGCCGAAAAGCGTGAGGAACTTTGTTTTGAGGCCGCCAAGGGTCGGTGGTTCAGTACCGGGGCCGGGTCTGCGCGTTGCGCCACCGGCAAGCGCCTGTAATTTTTGATCGAGGGCCTTGATGGCCGTGAGCGCTTCTCCTGTGGCACGAGGTTGAAGGTCTTTCAGTTGTTTGCGCACATCGACAATCTGTTCCCCGGCGGGAGAGAGCGTGAGCAACTGCGTGTACAAATCATTCGATAGCTTGAACTGCTGTTGCAGTCCGGCAGGCGAAGTCTTTACGCGGGGATCCATCCTGATGGTGAGCGGCTGAGAATAAATCTTGTCATTTGCCGTGAGAACAATGGTGTACTTCCCAGGCAATGCCCACGGGCCGGTGGGTTGGGGTGCCGTGTTGTGAGGAATCGCGGCGATAGGGTATGCAGCCTCAACGCCCGGAACATTTGGATAATGCATGTCCCACAGGAAGCGATGCGTGCCCGCTGCCGCGGAAAGAGTCTGCGGCGGACGCACCCAATACGTGGGAATGGCAAGCGTGGGATCGACCGGATCAGGCTTGTCTGCGCTGGAATATTTGCGGACAGTCTTGCCGGCGCTGTCTTTGATTTCGAGCGTTACCGGCCCAGGAGAGGCCGATTGTAAGTAATAGTCGATCACCGCGCCATCCGGCGGGTTTTCACCGGCAGGGAAGTCAGGCGGCAGTGGCGTGTCAGTATTCATGTCCCAGCGGACGCGGATAGCGGTTTGCGGTTTGAAGAGGACTGTATCCGCTGAGATAGTTTTCTGATCGAACTGGCGCAGCGGCGTAATGTCATCGAGAATCCAGAAGCCTCGGCCATGCGTAGCGGCCACAAGATCGTCAGCTTTTATAATTACGTCACGCACAGAGCTTGCAGCCATATTGAGCCGCAATGACTGCCAGTGGTCGCCATCATCAAACGAAACATAGACAGCGCGCTCAGTGGAAGCAAACAGCAAGCCGCGGCGCACTGGATCTTCGCGCACGGCGTTCACGTTTTCATTGGCGGGAATGCCGGAAACAATCTCCAACCAGGTCTTGCCGGAATCGTGCGTGCGCAGGATATGCGGGCGCAGATCGTCGAGACGAAGCGTGTTGATGGCGGCGTATGCTGTCTGTT
>DATCAX010000028.1:0-5655 GCA_036512375.1 Candidatus Angelobacter sp.
AGAGCTACAGCCATGTCCGACGGATGCGTGGCAATGCACTGATCGCTTCCGCCCAGGACTGCGTGAATGCGGTTGAAGCCTTCAATGGCCGCGCAGCCCGAGCCGGGCTGGCGTTTATTGCACGCGTACGCGGTGTCGCGGAAGTAGTAACAGCGCGTCCGCTGCATCAGGTTGCCGCCGGTGGTGGCCATGTTGCGCAACTGTGGTGACGCGCCGGCCAGCACCGCCTGTGAAAGTACAGGGAAACGCTTGATAACCTCGGCATGGTGCGCCATGTCACTGTTTCTCACCATCGCCCCAATGCGCAGACCGCCGTCAGGAAGCGCTTCAATCTTGTCCAGCGGCAGGCCGTTGATATCCACCAGCATGGCCGGCAGCATCACGTTGAGCTTCATCAGATCGATAAGTGTGGTCCCGCCGGCAACAAAGGCTGCTTTGGGGGCGCGCACGCGGTCCATCGCGTCATTTTCATTTTTTGCTTTTGCGTAATCGAAAGGTAGCATTGCGTCCCCTGTCAGCTTTTGCGCACGGATTTAACCGCAGCAAGAATGTTGGGATAAGCCCCGCAGCGGCAGATATTGCCGCTCATGCATTCACGAATATCATCGTCACTCGGGCCGCAAGGTTCTTTCAGCAGCGCCGTAGCGGACATGATCTGCCCCGGCGTGCAATAGCCGCATTGAAATCCATCATGCTCCACGAAGGCCGCCTGCATGGGTGAAAGCTGATCGCCCTGGGCCAGCCCCTCAATGGTGGTAACTTCATCGCCATCATGCATGACCGCCAGCGTAAGGCAAGAGTTCACGCGCCGGCCGTTTACGTGCACCGTGCAAGCGCCGCACTGGCCGTGATCGCAGCCCTTTTTTGTGCCGAACAACTGTAACTGTTCTCGCAGCGTGTCCAGCAGCGTGGCGCGCGTATCGATCTGGAGTTGGTGGGCGGCGCCGTTCACGCTCAGGCTGACCGGACGCAGGACCACCCCGGAAGCCTGAGGCTCCGCAGCGGCATGGCTGAACGCCACGTCGGGAAAAACGGTAACAGCGCTTGCAGCGGCTGCCATCTGCAAGAATTTTCGTCTATCAAGTTCTGCTCTGGTCATCGCGCCTCCCAGCGGTTCGGTGCGTGCAAAGGGATTTGGGTGAGATGCCTTCAACGCCGTAACAGAGGTCTCCTAGAACGGAGTGGCCGCTCGTTTAGTCTTGCCGTCAACTCAATAAAAAACGATACGCCTATAGACGTGACTTCAGCAAGGCGATGGGAGTCGCCTGAAGGGAAGAAAGATCAGCAATGCAGCGCTGAAAGCTTTCTTGCGGCCGCAATCAAAGATCATGATCCGATGGGCATTCCCGTTGCGGGGCTATCCTTGTCGAACGCATGAAGCTCACTAGAGCTGGAGAAACCCTGGTAAAGACGGAAGAAGACGAAGCCATGAAAAAGAAGCATGATCCATTGCTGAAGGAATAAAACTACCAGAACGTCCGCTGCGTAAAGCGCCATGCCGGTGATGAAAGCCCATTTCTGCCCTTTGCGAGCAAAGAATCCCAGACAGACAAAGAATGCCGTGGCCCACAGATTCACAAACAGGCCGATTAATTGTCCGCGCGTTCCGAATTGCATGGCGATGGCCGCGGCAAATTCGGTTACGCCCAGACCGCCCAGGAACAGCCAGTGGCTTCCGCTGATCAGACTGACGGTGTTGACCACCGACAAGCCGCCAATCAGGAACAGCCAGTTTGCTCCTTTATGCAACGCTGCAGTTGTTTCCGCCTGCGCAGCCGCACTTGCAGTTGGCAAAGGATCAAGGGAACGGGGCGAGGAAAGTCCCAGACCGCTCATGGTTTCAACTCCTGAAGAGGAAATAGTTTGCCATTATGCACACAAAAATAACGGGTTGGCTACCAAAAAACGGGGGATATTGGGTCGCTACCCGATCTTTTCAGGCCACCATATCAGGACGTCCAACTCCCGGGAAAAGTGCAGCAGGGGCAGGGTGTCCGGGAGTTCGATCCCTGAGGCTAGCGCCATGGTATTCATGTCAAACTGGGCCTCGGCATCCTGCAATTGCCAGGGCAGGTGATGGATATAGGCGCGAAACACGCGGCCGTGATCGACCGTATAAAGGCAGTAGCGCTCGGTCAGAAAATACTCGATCGAATTCTTCTCGCGTACTCGCGGCGTCGAAATCGGGCGATACTGCGCGTGAAAATTTGCCGGCCTCGGCATTTGCAATCGGCTGCTGGTGTATTCAAAGGACTCTCCCGACGAACGGACCAACATGGCGGCATGAAAGTAAGGCAACTTAAAGGCCGCGCGGGCGCCCAGTACGGCGGGAAGGCTGGCTGCGTCCAGGCTGAAGAAATAAACTCCCGGGACGCCTTTATAACGGACATAAGTCCGAACATTCAGCTCGCAGAATTTTGAGAGAAAGGGCAGCGGCGGCGCCAGCCGGCCGCGGATGCCGCTCATCCAGAACGGCGCGACTGCAACCCATGCGGCGCCGTCGCGCAGGTCCAACTCCAGTTCTGGAGGAACCAGCGAGCGTAACTTTTGCGGCGCAAGCGGCCAGTGGGCAAACAGCAGGTCATGCCATTTCTGCTTCATGCTCCATGGCGCACTGGGCATAGGGATGGGACGGTGCGCGGTTTCAAGCAGCAGTGGATGCATTCGCCCAGCCATTGTAATGTCTGCGTGGCAGATGTTTTGGCGCATCCCATAAAATTGCTCCGTGGCAACAATCTTCACCATAGGGCATTCCACGCGGGACCTCGCCGCTTTCTCTTCCGTCCTGCAGGCGCATGATATTCGCGTGCTGGAAGATATCCGCGCCTTTCCCATGTCGCGGCGCCATCCGCATTTCAATCGTGAGCACCTGGAGTTGTGGCTGCCGGAAATTGGCTGCGATTACATCTGGGAAAAAGATCTTGGTGGACGACGCGGCAAGCAGATGCCGCCCGATGAGTCTCCCAACATCGCGCTGAGGAGTCCCTCCTTCCGCAACTATGCCGATTACATGCTGTCAGAGCAATTTCGGCTTGCAATCGAACGACTGGTGGAACGCGCCGGGAAAGCGAATACCGCCATCATGTGCGCGGAGCAACTTTATTTCCGCTGCCATCGCATGCTGGTCTCTGATTATCTGGTCGCCCACGGGCATACTGTCTTACACATCATGGATGCAAAGCCGCCTCAAGCGCATGCCCTAACCAAAGAGGCGCGCATGATCGACGGGAGGCTGGTGTATCGCGGAGACTACCTGCTTTAATCAGTTCGCTGCTGGTTCAGAGCGTTCGGTCTTGCGTCCGCGAAAACAAACGGTATGATTGACCCGCCCCTGCGGGCACCAACCATGGCCCAGATAAAACTTGCCGCGCTACTGCCGCGACTCGAAGAAGCACGAACGCAAATCGGTGCGGTAAAAGAGCGTGAGATTCTCAGGCTTCTGTCCGCTGCCGACAAGGCAGTTTTCAAGAATGACGCGGAGTCCGTGATCCGCTTCCATGATTTGCTCTTGTTCTTCCGGGCATTTTCGCCTGGCGCCAGCGTATTGCACCTGGCCGACAAGATGCTCGCGAGGTTTGAGACGAAAGTCAAAACCGTGCTCGCTGCCGGTGCAGACGCAGATGATTTCGCGCCCGAAGAAGTAGCTGGCATCGCTGGGACCATGGTTGAGGCTGCGTTTAGCTACCCCATGGTCTGCTGGCTGGTGAAGCATTATCCAGATGAAATCTCTATTTCATGGGAAGACTATGAGCGCGATCCGCAGCGTGGCTTAATCTGGCCGCGTTTTTTTCCGCTGATGGAAGAAGACTCTCTGATAGAAGCGAATGTGCCTTATCTTAATTGGCTTAAAGCGGCGCGTGGGGGGAAGGATGAGTTACCGTGGCTGATCCACCAATTCCAGCGGCTGCCACTGAGCGAAAAGGAAAAAGGCTCACTTTACGATTCGCTGGAAATCATGGTGCGATGGGACATGAGCGGTTCGCGCGCTTCGCGCACTTTGTCCCGCAAACCAGTGAAGGGATTTTATTTTCATCGAGAGCCGCTCATCCCGCGCCGCCAGGTCTCCTTTGCTGCCGAATTGGCTCAACCGCCTTTACCGGTTACCGCTCTCTCGCCGCGGCATGCGGAGGAGACGCTCGACCTGATGAAACAAACACTGGGCGTTCGTTATCGCGAACTGTACGGAACCAGCAACGCCGATCCCGGATGGATAGTCCATTCCAACGTCGGCCGGGGCGCTGATATTTATTTTTGCGGCCTGCCGCCGGACAAGCGCCTGCCTCTGCGGGCATACCTTGCCGGTATCACCGTGAAGAACGGCGTGCCCATCAATTACTTTGAGTGTAGTTCTCTCTTTGACCGGACAGAGATCGGCTTTAATACCTTTCCTGCGTATCGAGATGGTGAAACAGCGTGGATCTACGCCCAGACGCTGCGGCTCCTTCGGCAATTGCACGGGACAAACGCTGTCTCGGTGTATCCATACCAGATTGGCGACGAGAACGAAGAAGCCATTGCCTCCGGGGCGTTCTGGTTTTACCGCAAGCTGGGTTTCCGCTCCATGAATCGGGAATTGGAAAAGCTGGCGGAGGCAGAAGAGAAGAAAGTACAAGCAAACTCTGCGTATCGTACGCCGGCGGGTATGTTGCGCCGCTTGAGCAAGGCCAATGTAGTTTATGAACTTCCCCATGCGCAACGCGGCGCCTGGGACAATTTTTCCATGCGCAACATTGGGCTCGCGGTGCAGCGGCGTATGGCGCGCGACTTCTACGGTGATGCTGGGGCCCAACGCAAAGCGGCGGTAAGGCATCTGGCACGAGTGCTCAAAGTGGACGCTCCCAGGCTAACAGCAGATGCGCAGCTCGCGTTTGCAGACTTTGCTGTCGTGCTCAGCCTTGTCCCCGATCTTTCCCGGTGGTCAGCGGATGATAAAGACGCGTTGCGCGAGATCATCGCGGCCAAAGCGGGCCGAACTGAGCTGCGATATCAACGGCTGCTGCAAAAGCATCGCCGACTGCGCGCTGTTCTCTTGCGTCTGGGCTCGCGATAGCTTTAGAAAAAATAATGGGGACGCCATTCAGCATCCCCATCCTTTTGATACTTCGGCGGGACGAACCTTACTCGCGGACCTCAATCGACTGTTTGAGCTTGAAGGTCAAAAGCTGTTCCGCTGGCAGAACTATGTCTTTGTTGCCGGTAAATGCAGCTCCGGCGGTGCCAGCACCACCTCCAGCGAGCGCGCCGATGGCCGCTCCCTTGCCGCCCCCGGCGAGCGCGCCAATTAGCGCTCCTGCGCCTGCGCCACCGCCAATGAATCCAGCTGAACGCTTTCCCTTGCCAGAGGCCGAGCGCGCCACCATGCCGGTATCAACGGCCGTATCTTTGCCATTGATGGTTACGGAGCTGAGTCGAACTTCGAGCAAAGCGCCGCCCTTGAAATGGCCCATGCTTTTGGCATCCACCACAGTGCCCCGTGCTCCGGCGCTCTTTTCGATTACAGTCTTGCCATCAACGACTACCGGTTGTGCTACGGTCGCGGAGAATCCCTGCCCGGAACTGCTGCTCTTAGAACTGAGCGTTTCACCCAGCCGGACGGTGATTACAGTCCCGGCCGGAATAGTGATGGTCTGAATGACCGGCTTGCTTGGCACGGGC
>DATCAX010000029.1:0-5360 GCA_036512375.1 Candidatus Angelobacter sp.
GCGGGAAACCTGAACTGATTCTGATGGCCACCGGAAGTGAAGTTTCTCTTTGCCTCTCCGTTTATGAAACCCTAAGCGCAGAAGGCCGCAAGGTGCGGGTCGTCAGCATGCCATCGTGGGAAATATTTGAAAAACAATCTGAAGAGTATCGCGAGAGTGTACTGCCTGCGGTCGTGACTGCCCGCATCTCCGTGGAGCAAGGCTCGACGTTCGGCTGGGCGCAATATGTTGGCCATGCTGGAAAGAGTGTCGGCATGAGGACATTCGGCGCTTCTGCGCCGCTCAAAGAATTGCAGAAGCGGTTCGGGTTCACCCCGGACGCCGTGCTGGCGGCGGCTCGTGAACTTTTGCCGAAGAAATCATGAAGATCACCATCGGTTCTGACCATGCCGGCTTTGCGCTAAAGAAGGTGCTCATTGACCATCTTCAGAAAAGTGGCCATCAGCTGCAGGACGTGGGCACAGACAGTACCGCGCCAGTGGACTATCCTGATTATGCTGAAGCCGTTGCGCGCGGCGTGCTGCATGGTGGAACAGAACGCGGCATTCTGATTTGTGGAAGCGGCGTTGGTGCGTCGGTTGCCGCAAACAAAATTCCCGGTATTCGCGCCGGTCTTTGCCATGACTCTTATTCAGCGCACCAGGGCGTTGAGCACGATGACTTGAACGTGCTGGTGCTGGGTTCGCGGGTGGTGGCGGAAGAACTGGCAAAAGACTTATGTACGATTTTTTTGAACGCCCGGTTTACCGGTGAAGACAGGCATCAGCGGCGTCTGGCAAAAATTGTAGCAATCGAACAGCGCTACTCGAATGACGCGGCCATCGTTGAGTCGGCTACCAAGGAGAAAATTTCATGAACCCGGTTACTACCCCCGAAAAACAAACCCAAAGCAGCACCGGCACGCAGAACCCACTGTTGGAATTGCAGAAGCAGGGCCAATCTGTCTGGCTTGATTACATCCGGCGCGACCTGATCACCAGCGGCGAATTGAAGCGCTTGATTGATGAAGACGGGCTCCGTGGCATCACTTCAAACCCTTCCATCTTTGAAAAGGCTATCGCCGGCAGCACCGATTATGCTGGTTTCCTTGATCAGCTTCGCGCCCAGGGCCTGAGCAGCGGAGACATATATGAGCGCATCGCGGTCCGCGACATACAGGATTCCGCCGACCTTCTGCTTCCTGTGTACAAGGCCACCAGCAAGCACGATGGCTATGTGAGCCTTGAAGTCTCGCCCACACTGGCGCGAGACACCAAAGGGACGATCGAAGAAGCGCGCCGCCTGTGGAAGACCGTGGCCCGGCCCAACATCATGATTAAAGTTCCTGGAACGGCTGAGGGCGCACCCGCGGTACGTCAGTTGATCGGCGAAGGTATCAACATCAACATTACGCTGCTCTTCGCCCAGGAAGCTTACGTGAAAGTAGCCCAGGCATACATCGATGGCTTGGAAGCGGCGCAGAAAGCGGGCATCGCCATCAGCGGGATCGCCAGCGTTGCCAGTTTTTTTGTCTCGCGCATTGATTCGCTGGTCGATTCAATGATTGACGATCGTCTGAAGGCCGCTACTCCTCCTTCTCCGGATCAGGAGCTACTGCGCTCGCTGCAGGGCAAAGTCGCAATCGCCAATGCCAAGCAGGCATACCGCAGTTATCAGCAGATGATTGCCAGCCAGCGCTGGAAGGCGCTTGCCGTGAGTGGCGCACAGGTACAGCGCCTGCTCTGGGCCAGCACCAGCACTAAAAATCCAAAATATCGCGATGTGCTCTATATAGAAGAGCTGATTGGGCCAGATACAGTAAACACCATCCCTCCAGCCACTATGGACGCCTTCCGCGACCACGGCAAGGTTGCTCGCACCCTGGATGCTGATGTCGCGGAAGCTGACGCAACCATGAACAATCTGGAGAAAGCCGGTATCTCCATGCAAAAGGTAACGGACCAGCTTCTGGAAGATGCCATTAAGCTCTTCGCCGACGCATTTCAGATGCTGCTCTCAGCCGTGGAGCAAAAGAAAAGGAACCAGTGAGCACCAAAACGATGATCCAATCCCCCCGATGGAAATTTTCCGCTTCGCTTACACAAGCGGTGCAGGCGACGATCAAAGACTGGCAGGCCGGCAACAAAATGACCCGCCTGTGGCGGGGTGATCCCTCACTCTGGATCGGCGACGATGAAGATAAATGGATCGGCTGGCTGACGATTGTCGAAGACCAACTCGCGCATCTCAAGCAGTTCACTGATGCCGCAGCCGACGCTGCGAATGCCGGCTTCACCCATGCTTTGCTGCTAGGCATGGGCGGATCGAGCCTGTGTCCCGAGGTTTTGAAGATCACTTACGGCAAGCAGCCTGGACATCCTGAGATGCATGTGCTGGATTCAACCGATCCAGCGCAGATCAAATCCATTGAAAGCCAGGTCGATCTTGCGAAAACTCTGTGCATCGTGGCCAGCAAGTCCGGAAGCACGCTGGAACCAAATATTTTTAAACAGTATTTCTTTGACCGCATGCAGCAGATTGTCGGCAAAGACAAAGCAGGCGAGCATTTCATCGCCATTACTGATCCCGGCTCCAAGATGCAACAGGTTGCGGAACGCGACAAGTTCCGCAAAATCTTCTTTGGTCTCTCCAGCATCGGCGGGCGCTACTCTGCCCTCTCCAACTTCGGCATGGTTCCGGCCGCAATCATGGGGCTTGATCTCGGCAAATTCCTTCAGCGCACCAATGAAATGGTGCAGGCTTGCAAGCCTGAAGTCCCGGTGGACCAGAATCCCGGCGCGATCCTCGGTGCGATTCTGGGAACGATGGGAAATCTTGGCCGAAACAAAGTCACCATCATCACCTCGCCAGGGATTCACGATCTGGGCGCGTGGCTGGAACAACT
Source organism: Candidatus Angelobacter sp. (assembly GCA_036512375.1). Taxonomy (GTDB): domain Bacteria; phylum Acidobacteriota; class Terriglobia; order Terriglobales; family Acidobacteriaceae; genus Angelobacter. Next base: position 2,885 of record DATCAX010000029.1, read on the forward strand.
CATCGCTGAAAGCACCGGCAAAATAGGCAAGGGACTGATCCCTGTTGATCGCGAGGCGCTGGGCGCGCCGGAAGTCTACGACAACGATCGCGTGTTCGTGCATCTGCGGCTTGCCAATGAGCCTGACACAGCGCAGAAGCAGAAGCTGGACACTTTGCGGAGCGCCGGACATCCGGTTGTCGAAATTGAATTGTCGGATACATATGACCTGGGTCAGGAATTCTTCCGCTGGGAAATTGCCACGGCGGTGGCAGGCTCCATTTTGAAAATCAATCCCTTCAACCAGCCTGATGTCGAGGCCAGCAAGATCGTTACGCGGCAATTAACGGAAGCATATGAGAAAAGCGGGAAACTGCCGGAGGAGGCGCCTCTTTTCGACGAAGGCGGTATCAAGCTCTTCACTGACGAGCGCAATGCTGCAAACCTGAACAGTCTGGCGGGAAGTGATCGATCGCTGACCAGCTTTCTACGCGCACATCTCAACCAACTAAGTTCAGGTGATTACATGGCGGTGTTGGGATATATCGAGATGAATAGCCCGCACGAAGAAACCTTGCAAGCCATGCGCCATGCCGTGCGCGACAGCAAGCATGTAGCAACTTGTCTGGGTTTCGGTCCGCGTTTCCTGCATTCCACAGGCCAGGCCTACAAAGGCGGTCCAAACACGGGAGTGTTTCTGCAGATCACCTGCGACGATGCGAACGATCTTCCGGTGCCCGGGCAGAAATACACTTTCGGCACGGTTAAAGCGGCGCAGGCGCGGGGAGACTTCCAGGTCCTGGCTGACCGCCAGAGGCGAGCGTTGCGTGTGCACCTGCCAAAGGACGTTAATGCGGGCTTGGAAAAGCTGGGACGGGCATTGACAGAAGCTTTATCTGAAATCGCGAACCGAAGGTGAGGGATCGCTTTGGGTACTAAGTTGTTTTCAGTTGGAGCGATCCCAAAAATCTGATCCGGAATGGCTCGTGACTAAAAGGAATTCCTCGCTTCGCGAGGAATAAGGAAAAAAGGAGAACGATGCAACTTGGAATGATTGGCCTGGGCCGGATGGGCGGCAATATGGTGCGGCGGCTCCTGCGCGCGGGGCATCAATGCGTAGTTTCTGATTTGAGCCCGCAGAATGTAAATGCACTGGCTGGCGAAGGCGCGACCGGCTCAGCTTCGCTCGATGACTTCGCCGCCAAGCTGACCAAACCTCGTGCCGCGTGGATCATGGTTCCCGCCGGAGATCCGACCGAGCAAACCGTCGACGCACTTGCTCAGCGCTTCCAGTCTGGCGACGTCATTATTGACGGTGGCAATTCCTACTATAAAGACGACGTGCGGAGATCGCAGAAGCTGAAAGATCGCGGCATTCACTATATTGATGTCGGCACCAGCGGCGGCGTCTGGGGGCTTGAGCGCGGATACTGCATGATGCTCGGTGGACCGAAAGAAGCAGTCGAACACCTTGATCCCATCTTTAAAACATTAGCTCCCGGTAAGGGCGACATTCCACGCACACCCGGCCGAGAGAAGCTCGGCGGCACGTCCGAAGAAGGCTATCTGTATTGTGGGCCTTCCGGCGCTGGGCACTTCGTAAAGATGGTGCACAATGGAATTGAGTATGGGCTGATGCAGGCCTATGCCGAAGGCTTTGATATTTTTCACAACGCAACTTCAAGTCAGTTGCCGGAAGGCCATCGCTATGATCTTAACCTGCCCGACATTGCCGAGGTCTGGCGCCGCGGCAGCGTGATTTCTTCCTGGCTGCTGGATCTAACGGCGATGGCTCTGGCCGAAAACCCCACGCTCTCTGAGTACACTGGCATGGTGCAGGATTCGGGCGAAGGACGCTGGACCGTCACTGCCGCTTTGGAAGAAGCCGTCCCGGCTGATGTCCTGACCGCAGCGCTCTATACGCGCTTCCGTTCGCGCCAGGAACATACATTCGCGGAAAAGATGCTCAGCGCTATGCGGCAAAAATTCGGCGGCCACATCGAGCTGACGAAAAAGAACGAAAAAGCTTCCTGATCAGGAGAACGTTTCTACATGCCTCAACTTGAACGAGAATTACCAGCTATGGACCAGGCGCCATCGGGATCCCCTCCGCCCACTGGCCCTTGCGTAATGGTCATCTTTGGCGGTACCGGTGATCTCACTGCGCGCAAGCTTTTTCCTGCCATCTATAACCTGGTCAAGAGCAAACTGCTGTCGTCTGACTTCGCCATCGTGGGCGTGGGACGCAACGATTACACAACCGAGCAGTACCGGCAAGTCATGGGCGAAAACTTGCAGAACTTCGCTACCACCACCATGGATCCCAAGCTGCGCGACTGGATGTTGGAGCGGCTCTACTACGTGGGCGGCGAATTTCAAGACCCGGGACTCTACGCTCGGGTTGGGCAAACCCTGGCGGAAGTCGACAAGAAATGCAATACGAAAGGAAACTACTTCTTTTACCTGGCTACCAGCCCAGTTTTTTTTGGCGACATCG
>DATCAX010000030.1:0-4963 GCA_036512375.1 Candidatus Angelobacter sp.
AGTTCGCTTCACAAATGCATACAAGAGAAAGCCGGTGCCGCGCAGAGGCGCTGTTTACTCGTTACGGACTTAACCCTTCGACCTCTTTGCCCGCAAGACACAGGCGGGCACAAAGCGCAACGAGAAGGTGCGCAGAAGTCGCACTATGCTAACCGCAACCTGCCGCTCATCCGCGCTATCGTCCTCAGCCACTTAGCGAGCCTACAATATCCCCGCCCCTCGTTCGTCTACATCCCTAGAGGAACGTTGTGGCGAGCCTGGAACACATGGCACTCGAACAGGACCAGCGAATTTCCGAAGTAGTGAAGCGGGAGCAATCCCGGCTGCGCAACTTCATTCGCCGGCGCGTTCCTGATCCTCGCGACGCTGAGGACATTGTGCAGGACGTCTTCTACGAATTGGTAGAAGCTAATCGGCTGCTGATGCCGATCGAGCACGTTACCGGCTGGCTTTTTCGCGTTGCACGCAACCGCATCACTGATCTCTTCCGCAAGAAGAAGCCGGAGCCCTTCAGCGACGCAGCGGTCGAGCACGAAGACGGCGAGGTGCTGCAGATCGAAGATATGTTGCCCTCGCCCGACGCTGGACCGGAAGCGCTTTACTTCCGCAACTTGCTTCTCGATGAGTTGGAGCTTGCGGTTGACGAGCTGCCCGATGAGCAGCGTGAAATATTCGTCGCACACGAACTCGAAGGCCGCAGCTTCAAAGAAATGGCCGCCGAAACCGGTGTGAGTGTGAACACGCTGCTCTCGCGCAAACGCTATGCAGTGCTGCATCTGCGCGAACGCTTGCAAAGCATTTATGACAAATTTACAAAATCATAATTTACGAAACCATGAGGGATTGCACATGAACAGAAAAAAGAGATTAATTTGGATAATTCCGGCGGCCATCCTGGGGATAACGCTTTTTATCTTCATCGGCGGCCAACTGGTGATGCACCTGTGGAATTGGCTGCTGCCGTCGCTCTTCGGCTGGCGCCAGGTCACATTCTGGCAGGCGGTCGGCGTTCTGGCGCTGTGCCGCATCCTCTTCGGCGGCGTTGGTGGGCGTGGATTTCGTCGCTCCAATATCCGCCGCCGCATCTCCGAACGCATGGAAGAACGCTACGCGACTATGACTCCGGAAGAGCGGGAACGATTCCGGCAAAACTGGCGCGGACGTTGTGGCTTCGGCCCATCCGCCTCTGAAAGCAAATGAACGACACCACCTAAGAGAGGGACTCCCTTCGTACCACGCGTTGCCGATTCAGCCTTCATCGGCTCCTTGGTGATGGGCTCAACCTAGAGGGAGCGGCCAGCGCCTGGGGACTAGCAGTCGCCGAAAACACGATCCTGCTTGTGGCGGGCTGCAACTTGCCGGCTGCTCCGACGCCCATAAATAAATCAATGATTTAGCCTTGTCTACCTCCGGTTTACCTCCAGTTGATCTGCGATTGATGCCCAGTGCATTGCCGCCTGGCCACCGTCCGGCGATATTTCAGAGCATGCGCATCAACGCAGGAGGGAACATGAAAGGTTTAATTTTCTTAGTCGTTGGCTTGGCGACGGCTGCCCATGCCCAGCAGGCAACAACTTGTCTCAACCTTAGTCAGGTGAAGGTGGACCACCGGGTTGTGCATCAGTATGGAACGACCGAAGTCAAGCTCAAGTTTGAAGCAAAGGACTGTTACGTCCTCACCGAATCACCAAACCTGGGACGGCAAATGCCGATTCTCGAAATACAGAATGAGACGGGCTTGACCGCGCAGATTGGAGCGGTGGGAGCGCTTCGGTTCGACCAAAGCACGGTTAGCACATCGACCCTGATGGCCCAGGAAATATCGGCAACCATAAACTTGGCGGCATCTTATGCAGCAACGCTTGGCCAACACAAGCTCGCCGGGACCATCCGTTATAAAGCGGTCGACAGTCAGGGAAGTGTTACGGATGAAATGCTGTCTTTCAATGTGCCAATCAAGGTAGAACCGACTGTTCCTAACTCGCCAGGGTTCACTGACCGCCACCCTGTTTGGACCGCGATGCTGGTTCCAGTGGGAGTCGTCGTGCTTGTTGCACTCCTCCCATTAGTGCTTTTAGCAGAACTCATGGGATGGGACGGCTGCTGAAAATCACAAAGGAAATACCGCGGACTGCCCGCGAATTCACGCTGATCGTACTGATCCGCGTTCATCCGCTGGGTTTCGCGACAAACGGTCCGCGGTAAGATTTTCTTCGCTTTGAGGTCTTACGCTTCCGCTTCCTTCTGCACTGTGACCTTGATCTTGCTGATCACGTCGCGATGCAGGCGGACCGGCACTTCAAACTCGCCCAGGCTCTTGATTGGTTCATCGAGCTGGAGCTTCCGTCGATCGATGTTGAAGCCCTTGCGTTCCAGCGCTTCCGCAATGTCAGACGAAGTGACCGAACCAAACAGGTGGTCTTTCTCTCCGACTTTCCGTTGAAAGCTCAATGCGGTGCCGTCCAGTTGTTTGGCCAGCGCGTCGGCAGCGGTCTTTTCCACCGCCGTCTTGCGCACTGCGGATTGTTTCATCTGTTCGATCACGGCGCGGTTGGCCGTGGTGGCCTCAATGGCCAGCTTGTGCGGCAACAGGTAATTGCGGCCGTAGCCCTCGGCGACTTTCACAACCTCGCCGCGGTGGCCCAGCTTGGGAACATCTTCTTTGAGAATGACTTCCATATCAGATCTCCAATTAAAAATCTCGTTGTAATTGCCAGGTCCAAGTCTTGCTTTCGCCGGTGCCTCTGTCGCCATCTCGAAAATGCCGTTATCTAAGAGTCGTCATCCCGAGAGGTCCGTATATTTGGCTGCGTTTTCTTCAGCAGCCAAATAGGACCCGAGGGACCTGCTCCGCTGCGCATCGGACCTGAGAATCCACTTCATCTTCGTTTGACAGCGGCTGCGTGCCTCCGCGTCTCCGCGGTGAATCCTACCGCGCGGCAAACGGCAGCAGGGCAATATTGCGCGCCCGCTTGATGGCCGCTGTAAGTCGGCGCTGGTGCGGCGTGCATACCCCGGTCAGCCGTCGTGGGACGATCTTGCCCCGCTCTGCCACAAACTGGCCGAGCAGCCGCACGTCCTTATAGTTAATGTCGTCAATCTTCTCCACGCAGAACTTGCAGACCTTCTTGCGACGGAAAAATTTGCGTCCACCGCCCTCGCGGCCGCCGGGTCCACGATCGGGTCGCGGACCATCCGGCCTTCCGCCGCTGTAGGGCCGTGGCGCTGGTGTTGATACTTCCTGATTTTCGTCAGCCATGTTTCTCCTTCAAGCAGCGCGCTCTAAAGCGCGCGAATCTTTAATCTTTATGAGTTCGAATCCGGGACCGTTGTCTTCTCAATGCGGCTTCCGGACTAGTCAATTTCTCCAGCCTGCGCCGAGGTGGCGGAAAACTGTCAGCGGCATCGACACAAAAGCCAGTTGCCAATTGCCAGCTGCTTTCCTAAGCTCCAACCGCCGGGCTTTCCACTTCCGCAGCCGCTGCCTGCTGTGATCCCGCCGGGGGACGCTTTACCTTGGCGTCGCGCAGCTTCTTCACCTTGTCCAGCCGCTGCTTTTCTTCGTCGGTGCGCACGGTGATGTACTTGATTACCGGTTCAGCCACGCGCATGCGGCGTTCCAGTTCGTGGATGGCCTTGCCGTCAGCCTGTAAAACAAACAGAACGTACTGGCCGTCAGAAAATTTCTTGACGTCATACGCCAGGCGGCGCTTGCCCATCTTTTCCGTGTTCACTACCGTTGCCCCGGCCGTGGTGGCATGGCCTTGCAGCGTTGCTATCAGCTTGTCCATGTCTTCTTCCAACAGGTCAGGCCGTACGATAAACATTACTTCATAAGATCTTTGCATCTTTTTCTCCAGTCGCTTCGCTCCGAACCGCTTTAGAGCTCGATGAACCTTAAACTCTTTCAGCACTTGAAGCGGCGCCGCTCAGCGCGCCAGTCGGCTTCGCGGCTTTGATTTCAAAAATTGCCGGTCTTGCTAACTACCAAATACCAACTACTAAGTACCTTCTTCTTCCGGCTTGTTCTTCCGGTTAAATCTGTTCATGGCGATCAGAATGTTTTCATTCACGATCACATTCACCGCCTGCGCAGCCAGGTCCAGTGCTTCATCCACTGCCACCATCTGCGACTTCCGAAAAGGCGCGAGTATATATTTCGCTCCGCCTTTTCGCGGATCATCCGGCGCCACGCCGATCCTGATCCGCCCAATCTCTTCGGTCTGCAGCGCGTTGATGATCGACTGCATTCCGTTGTGCCCGGCCGACGAACCGCGCGCCCGGACCCGAATCATTCCCAGCGGCAGATCAAGCTCGTCATAAATCACGATTACGTCCCGCTGCGGTTCAACTTCATACTTCCTGGCCAGTTCCAGAACTGACATGCCACTCAGGTTCATGTAGGTTTCCGGCTTGGCCAGCAGGACCTCCTCGTTTCCGATTCTGGTCCTGCCCGTAAGCGCCTTGCAGTGCCGGTTATCGATCATTACTCCGCACTGCTCGGCTATTCGGTCAACCGCAAGAAAGCCGATATTGTGGGGCGTGAACTGGTATTCGATACCAGGATTTCCCAACCCGACGATCAGCTTCACCGCGGCTACTTCTTCGCCGGAGGCGCTTTTTCAGGTTCCGCGCCCTCTTCCGCATCCTGCTTGCCCTTCTTGATGACTTCAGGCTCAGCCGGACCCGCTGCCGCATCTGCCGCTGCTGCATCTGGCGTTGCCACAACTTCTTCCTTCACGGCCGTAACGTGTGCCACTGCCTGCTCTTCATTGGTGATGAATTTCACCTTGCCGCCGTGCGGCAGATCTTTCACGCGCAGCACCACGCCGAATTCCAGCGCAGAAACGTCAGCATCGATGTGGCTTGGAATATCGCCAGGCAGGCACTCAATTTCCACTTCGCGGATGACCTGGTCCATGATTCCGCCCTGCGTCTTCACGCCAACGGCCTCGCCCACCAG